>JBFMCF010000083.1 GCA_040754625.1 bacterium
AGAATAACGTCTTTTAATATTACAAAAGCAGTTTTTATTTTATTGGGCAGGTTTAAATAGGTATTTATGTCAAAAATTCTACGGAAAATATATTTCGGATATAAATAAAATTGTGTAAATGCCTTCTTTTGGAAATTCTCCAGGGTTTCCTTGGAAAGGCCGGATGGAATATAAACAGGAAGCGGCGTTCGTCCGTGCATATAATCCTCCCATGAATTATTTGATACCAATCCCTCTTTCTGCGCGTAGTCAAATAAAGGTGAACCGGGCAGTATATATGTAATATTAAAAGCTGCATACGTGGAAGCCAGTTCACGTGCGAAACTTATCGTTTTCTTCAAGTCATTAACATTTTCAGTGGGATGGCCGAACATAAAAAATGAGTTGGTTTCTATTCCTATTTTCCGGCACCATTTAAATGCCTGTCTGAAATCTTCATCAGAAATATTTTTATTTAAGACATTACGGATTTTTTCCGAACCGGCCTCAACACCGAAAGAAATTTTTATACATCCTGATTCGTGCATCAATTTTAAGAGTTTTTCGTCAACCAGGTTGGCCCTTGTCTGGCATCCCCATTTGATTTTGATGCCGTTTTTTATAATTAATTCGCATATTTTTTTTACATTTTCTTTCCTGAGCGTGAAGGTATCGTCTTCAAAGTTTATGTATTTAACATTGAATTTATTTTTTACTTCAATAATTTCGTTTAGTATATTTTCGGGGCTGCGGAAACGGCAGTTTTTTCCCACAGCCGGCCGTGAACAATACAGACAGTTAAAAGGACAACCCCGGGACGTTACCATTGATGTGATACGCCCGTTAATAACCGGGCTGAAGTACCGGTCGTTGGGCAGCAGGTGCCTTGCAGGAAAAGGAATCTCGTCAAGGTTTGGAACCGAGTCCCTTTCGTTTACAATTAAATCCCCGCTTTTTTGATAGATTAGTCCTTTTATTTTATCAAGGTCCTGTTTTTCGCGGAGAAGATGCCTGCAAAGCTGAACCAGGCCATATTCAGCCTCTCCGACAAAACCAAAATCCGAATTAAATTTTTGTATGAAATCAGGCTGGACAGAAATATGGGCACCGCCAAGGATAACAGGTATTTCAGGAAAATTTATTTTTATTTTTTGTATTAATGAATAAACTGACCTAAGCGTCAAGGTTGTTACTGTAATTCCTATCAGGGAAGGTAAATTTTCTTTTATGTTTTTTATTATTTCATCCTCGCTCAAAAGAGAAGCTGACGCTTCGATGATTCTGGCCGAAAATCCGTTTTTTTCCAAAGACGCAGCTAAATATGCCAACCCAAGGTGAGGATAATTAACATAAAAACCTTTGTTCCTTTTTTTACTTTTAGTTTTTATTATATCTGTATAACTATATGGAGGATTGATAAAGACAAAATCTGCCATCTGAATTTACACCTTGACTTCCCTGCTGAATATTTTACCTCTAATCATAAAAAAAATGTATTTTAAAAATCCCGTCATAAAAACAGGATTTTTTAAAAAAAACCAGACGTATCGTTTAAAAAAAACCTTTGGATTACGGAATAAAATATTAAAATGATATGTGACATATTTGCGGGAAACCATTTTATCAATTTCTGAAGAGCTAAAATCTTTGGTATTGATATAGCAGGCAGCATATTCAATGTTATTATAATTGTAATTGCTGTCCAGATAATTTTTTTCTTTACAAATATCGTATAATTCAGTACCGGGAAGAGGAGTGGCAATCAGAAACATTGCATGATCAAGCTCAAGTTCGTCAGCGAGACGAAAAGTTTTTTCAATCTGTTCTTTTGTTTCCCCCGGGAAACCGCTGACAAAAAAGGCGCTGGTGGAAATATTAAGTTTTTTCATGATTTTTACTACTTTTTTAGTATGTTCAATGTTTCCCGGTTTACGAATTATGTTTTTTAACACATTTTCATCGCCGCTTTCTATAGCAAGGGTGAGCTCATAACATCCGCATTCTTTCATTGCGGTCAAGAGTTCTTCATCAAGTGTCCAGGTGGCCACTCCCTGGGGAGTGCACCATTTTAAATCCAAATTCATATCTTTTAGTTTCCGGAATATTTCCAGCGCTCTTTTTTTGTTTAAAGTCAAATTGTCATCCAAAAAATGCAATTCTTTAATTTTATAAGTATCTGTAAGAAATTTAATTTCCTGTAACACGTTCTCCGGAGAACGTGCCCGGTACCGGTTTCCCCAGTGTTTGGTGGTAGCACAAAAGATGCAATGCCCGCTGCATCCGCGGGATGTAATCATGGATGTATTCGGTTTTTTTAACGGAGTGGTTGCCTGCGGCAGGTTTATATCAAAATATTTATCCATGTTTAAAAGATGTCGCGCAGGCAGGGGAACAGCATCGAGGTCAGTGATAAACCGGGTTTTTGGATTAACTATAACCTCGTTATTTGAACGAAAAGAGAGCCCGTCGATTGAAGAATAGTCCTTGCCTGATTCAATACATTTTATCAGTTCCAAAACTGTTTGTTCACCTTCTCCTATGACGACAAAATCAACAGTTTGGTTATTTCCCAGTATTTCTTTTGAAAAAACCGACGGATGTTCACCGCCTATCATAGTAAGAATATTCGGACTTACTTCTTTTGCTGATTTGCATACCATCTGCAGATTATGAAATTGCGGGGAAAAAAGACAGCTGACCCCGACTATATCCGGATTAAATTCCTGAATTTGCTGTTTTAATTGAAAAGGCGTTAATCCATGGCGGTAATGGTTTTCGTTGATTTTTTCCTGTGTGCCGAAACCTTCCAGGGCCGCATCGACAATTTTGACATGGTAATTATTTTTTTCAAGAACAGCTCCGATATAAGCCAGCCCCAGTGGAGGAACAGCCCTGTTAATACGGCCTTTCATCAAAGTATAAGGTGGAGAAATAAGTAAAATTTTATTTATTTTTCTATTCATTTATTTAAACCATTTTTTCGCGTATTTTTTCTCCCTCGACGGGACACCCTGGTATTTTTTCGCCTTCAGACGAAATATTTTTAATTGCACACTGTCCGCAGTATATTCTTTTTGCCTTGTCTTTTTTATCAAGATAGGGGTCTTTTCCGATAATCAATAGAATAGGTTTTTTACGGCTGAGGCAGAAAAAAACCGTCTTAATGTTGTCCCAGAAACTGGATTCGCGTTTTGTAAAACCGGGTTTAATAGCTTCAAAACAGGCATCTATACAGCTTGTGCAGCCGCTGCCTATAAAAACAGTTATTTTACCAAGCTTAACTTTCAGGGATAAGGGATTCCATTTTGCCAATTGTCCAGGGAAGTTTATGATATTTATTTTCTCTTCCGGTTTAACAAGAGCTTTAAGGTATGGCACATCCTTAATGTCAATACCTACTAATTGGCAGGCAATGCAGTCTACGGCAACAGGATCTTTCCCGCAAATTATACGGTTAAAGTTGAATTTCCGCGGAAAAAAACGTACAAAAGTTTCCCTGACAACAGTTGCATCGACTAAAACTAATTCCGGCTTAAAATTCATAAGGAGGGGCAAATGTTCATTTAAACCCCATTTATGAATGTTCCTTTTGTCTTCATCACGGCACAGCCCTTTTAAATTTTTAACGGCGCAGGTTATCGTTACCTGGGGATGCCCTTTAAGCACCGGCACATTAATCAGTGTTTTGTTATCCAGAATGTCGGGGCTTTGAATATTAAAAGACGTCGCATGATAAAGTTCATCCTTTAGATCAATAAGCTTGACGTTTTTAAATTCTTTTTCAAGTGAAATATATCCGGAAGAATGAAAAGATTTTTTAGTGTCAGTTGAGATATTTGAACTTTCAGCTATATAGATTTTTTCGGGCTGAAATTTATCATTTAAAACTTTTATTAAAGCCCGTATTAGCCGGACATCGGTAATGAAACCGGAGCCTGAAGGAAGGGAGGCAACAAGGTTTGGTTTAATGATTATTTCCCGGTGTTTTGGAGAAAAACCGACTTTTTCTATGCAGTCGGCAATAGCCGCATAAAGATTATCTGCCGGGTTTATAACAACTGTTTCCATGATAGTTTACAAAAATTTTGTCAGGAATTTTTTCTCTTCTTGTTTTGAAAAATCATATAATATAATACAAGAGTCGTTAAAAAGGTCAGTCCAATCCAGACAGGAATGATAAATATATTTTTAAAAAAATTAAAAACGGTTTTCATGTTCCGGACTCCTTTTCGCCGATACAATAAACATGATGTGCCATCAAAACCTTAAACCACCGCGGGAAAGTAGATTCCCAGTTTAAAAAGGCTTTTATGTATTTATTGTTTCTGGCGGACGGGTCGACAGTTGACCAGACCCATCCTTTCTCTTTTTTTTCTTCGCCTTCGATGATATTGCGGACGTATGTCCTCCCCCCGCCTATCTCAAGGTCGAGCGTGCAAAGCCACGGCGGGACATCCGCCCCGCCGGTTTCAATTATTTTAAGGCCGCATTTTTTGTAGGTTTCGGTTAATGCTTTAATACGGCTTTGCGATATCTCTCCGTGGTCCCATTCCTTCTTTTCAAGTCTGTGATGCCGGTGGTGCATTTTGACGCCCAGGTTATTATAATTGGAGGTGAAATTAACGACAAATCTGCGGCTGATTCTTTTCATTTCTTTTACCAGTGATTCAGGATTATGATGTTTTTCAAAAACAGAATGGTTCCAGACTATATCATACTCATTATCCTTAAAGGAGGTATGGGTATCATCATCGCCTTTTACTATGGAAGCCTTATCATATAAGCCTGCTTCTTTCCAGGCGGAAACGGTTTCTTCGTAATCTTGGCTGTTGACCAGCACCCCGGCTTTAAAATTGTCCTGTGTAAGAAGGTTTGAGGTAAATCCCGGTGTGTGGGCAATATAGACCGCGTTTAATTCCAGCAAACTTTTCAGGTCATGTTTTCCGGCAAGTTTTTCGAGCAGGAGAATGGGAGCAAGCCGTCCATAAAAAGCTCCCAGGCCGTCATCGTATTTTCTTATAATATTTTTATCCATATTGTTCCTTTTTACCCCACACCTTATTGAGAATGCCCCCCGGTTTTGCCTCCCCCGCACTAAAATTTTTGGTGTGGGGTTTGTTATATTTCGGCAATTATATAGTTATGATGAGCAACAATGCTTTGCAGGCAAAGAGAAAGGTTCATTTTTTCAAATATCATCATTTTATTTATCTGCCCGAGTATGGCTTCGGCAGAAGGTTTATCCTTAATTTCTTTTTCCTTCTTTTCCCATCCGAGGTATCTGCGCAGTTCTGCGCGGGAAAACCCGATATCGGGGATTGGTGGCATATCAATATAACCGTATTCAACAATTTTTAAGCCGTTCTGCAGCAAAAGTTTTTTCAGTCCGTTCAGGGTCCGAAGGGTTTTGCTCCCCTGCTCGGCATGGTTACAGGGTGTCCTTGTAATAAAGTGGTAGCTCCAGTGGAAAGGTGTCCCGCAGTTATAAATATTAGGCGTAAATATCATGATAAATTTCCGGCTTAAATCCTTCATTTTCGAAAGCATCTGAGGGTGCTGCTGGATGAGGGCGAAATTCCAGACTAAATCGTATTTTTGTGCTATATCTAAACCGGAAAATTCAGGGCGGGAAGGAAATTTCCATCTTTCTTTCACCAAGTCTATATTCGCATCCGCGACCGTTACGGTTTTGTCATTCATGAAGCTTAGATTATCGTAGCCTTTTGTTATTTTGCACCCGTATTCCAATACGTTTTTAAAAGGATATCTGGTCCCCAGCTTCTCAAAAAAAGCCTTTAGCATGAACCTTTCATAAATAGACCCGATGCCTTCTTCCTCAATAAGCGAACACAAAAAATTTTCTATGTCGTTTTTCATAATTTACATATTATAATCCTAAAAACATATATTTGCAAATAGTTTTTAAAGGCAATTTATTCCCGGGACAAGAGTTTAAAAAAAGAGCTTAAGGCGATTCTGCTGATGGTTTTTATATTAAATAACATATTTGTGTAACTCGCGCTTGCGAGCGGGCAGAAACATTCACCTTTCTTAATATAATCCCTTACCTTATATGCTTTTTCTGAAAACCATATTTTTTTAAAATCATAATTTGTTTCCCGCAGGTTGCCTATCGGTTCGGCCTTGATACAGCACATCCATACGTCTCCGTCAGGCGCTATATGACATGAGGCAAAACCCGCGAAACAGGGGAGTATCTGACGATTTTCCTTTAATATTCTTTTTACAAGATTATAGTAGCTGAACCTGAGTTTTTGCGTGACCTTGCCGAGCCCGGAAGCCGGATATTTTTTTAGAATGCCGATTAGATTGTCTATGGCGGCCGCGTATTCTTCGGCGGACGGTGTTATGTCCGAATTAATCGTATCAAGCTCTATCCTTTTTTCCGCAATTTCAGTAATGTAGCTGTCAGGATTTAATTTAAGAAGTTCCGCCGCTATTTCAGGGAGCCTCTGGACATTGAATTTCGAAACAACCGTATGTATCCCGAGTGTTAAGTTCGGATAATTTAGTCCTTTTAAACAGTTAAATGTGTTGATTGTTTTATTAAAATTTCCTTTTATATTTCTTATATCATCATGCCTTTCTCCGATTTCATCCAGCGAAAGATTAATGACAAACTTGGTTTTTGGGCACGATGATAAAATTATTTTAATTTTTTCAACGATAAGTTCAGTTAAAATTCCATTGGTCGGAATATTTATTATTTTAGGATGGCAGGTTTTATACAGGCATTGGATTATTTCAGCAATGTCCTTTTTTAAGAATGGTTCTCCTCCGCTTATAGTTATCCAGTAAGGAGATGTCCCAAAGCCAGCGAATATTTTTTTATATTCTTCCAGGGTCAATTCATCTGATTTTTTTTGCCATATGTTACAGGTTTTACATCTCGAATTGCAGCGGTATGTTAGGCTGATAGTATAATTTAACGGCAAAAGCCGCGGCCGGTTAAATTGACGGAAAGATTTATAAACAGGTATTTTGTTTAATAAAGGCATATTGTTTAATTGCTGTTTAATTCCTTGGTAGATTCTATCATGTCCCAGACAACGGGATTTTTCTTTTTTATATAAAAATCATATACCCCCAGCAGTCTCCCGAGCATTTCAAGAAAAACCGCCCCCAGAATCCAGAACATATGTTTCCGGTCGTTATTAAATTCCCTGAAGGTTAAACTGACCGCCCGCCAGGGGTTCATGGAAGATGCTTCATAACTGAGCGATTTTTTTACCTGCAAATGTCCGGCAAATATTCTTCGTCTTTGTTTTAAAAAATCTTTAACGGTTTCAGGCCCTTTGTTTATAACTAGGGCCCCGGGCGCGTAAGCAAGATTAAATCCCTGTTTTTTTATCTCGGCTTCCAGAGATATTTCATCAACAGCCGTATTGTCCGGGATTTTTTTGACTACATTGCGGAAGGCTATTAATTCACCCAGTTTAACAGATTCTTTATTGAGATTATGATGTATTTGCCATTGAAGGTGCGCAACATACCCCATGAATTTATTTCTAGGATTAATTGGAACAGGGTGCCCGCCGGTCATTCCTATTTTTGGGTCTAAAAAAGGTTTAATTAAAGATTCAAAAGCATTTTCTTCAGGGATATTGTCCGCATTTTGAAGGATTAAAATATCTCCAGCGGCTTCTTTAATGAAAAGATTTATCGCGGAAGCCTTTCCCTGTCGTTTTTCCTGTATAAGAAGTTTTAGTGTTTTAATTTCAGGCAGGATATTTTTTACAATATTTACGGTATTATCGGTACACCCTGACGCGATAACAATAATCTCGAGGATAAAGCCGGAAATGATTTTTTGCCCTGCAGCGGATTCTATGGTTTTTTTAATGTTTTTTTCTTCATTATACGCCATTATTCCTATGCTGCATTTTAACAATTTATTATTTTCCATATATTTAAAGATACTTCGTCGCCTGGCTCCTCAGGATGAATGGCCTGAAACTGTCGGACCATTCATTTAATCGGAACTATATTGTATTCTTTTATTTCTTCAAACTGCTGTTTTAGTTTTTCCCCGTGTTTTTCGGCGTCTTTCTTGTCATTAAAAAGCCCTGAACGTATAGTATACCATATCATTCCATTAATAATGACTTTTTTAACATAGGCATAATTGCGTGAATCTGTCTTGTTGATTTTATCTGAAAAATTAGAAGCCCAGTCTTTGTTTTTGTCAGATGCCACTTCAATAGTCCATATCTGTTTAATTTTTTTAGGGGGGACATATACCAATTTGGTAATTTCTTCCTTTTTGGTTTCAGCGGATACCGGTTCCTTGTATACTCCGGTGTCAGTCATTTTCAAAGTTTCCGCTTTGGCTGTGGTGGTTTCCACTGGCTTTTCTTGTAAAAGACCCGCGGTTTTTTCTGTTAGAGGCAAAACCGGTTCTTTACTGGTTTTAGATTCTTTTGCAGGGACTGTTTTAGCTGTCCCTGTTATTTCCATTGGTTCTATATTTACGGCGGCAGTTTCAGCAGGTTTTTGTTTTGATGTTTCCGGTAGTTTAGGAACAACAGGCGCATATAACGGCTCTCCGGCCGTATCCTGTTTTTTATCCGGAACTGCAGTTGGTCCAGACGCAGTAGTATCTGTTTTTAAAGGAATAAGGGCCTGGGTAACCTTTTTGACAGCTTCAATGGGCAGGTTTATGACCTTCTGGGTGATATCAATGGTTTTTTCAGGTAAAGCAGCGGCCATTTCCAGACCCTTCGCAGGAAGCGAAGCCTCTGGAGGCGGTGTTTTAGTAGTATCGGGTGTTTTTTGAATAACAGTGGTGTCCGTTTTAGATGGAATAATAGCCTGTGTAACTTTCTTGACAGCCTCAATGGGCAGGTTTATGACCTTCTGGGTGATATCAATGGTTTTTTCGGGCAGGCTGCTGACCGCCTCTTTTGTGGTTGTTATTCCCTCAGATACTTTTTGTAAAATAGAGGCCTTGGAGGGTGTGGGGACATTGAGAAAAATTTTCTTGCTGAATATATCGGAATAGTTTCCTACTTCATCCCGCAGCCAGAAATAAATTATTTTTTCGCCGTATCCTGGTGAGAGCGTATATTGAAATTCTGATTTTTTAGCCTCCCACCTGGCATTTTCAAAAAATGGGTTTTCGCTGACTTTTTGATAGTTATAATTTTCAAATTTGGTTTTAATAGTTATCTCCCGTGCTGTAGTTGTGTCCTGCGGCACTATTTCTATTTTTTCTGAATTTTGGATAAAATCTTTTGGCGGGGCAATATTTTCAATTTTAATATTGCTGACATATGAAATATTCCCGTTATCATCTTTAAATTTAAAATATATTGTTTTTTCTCCCAGGGGTTCCGAAAGATTAAAAGAAAATCTTTCGGAAAAAGGGACCCATGGACTATTTGAAAAATCAGGATCTTCTGAGGCCGTTAAATATTTTGCATTATAAGCGTAGATATATAAATTGACCCATGGAGTAAATGTAAAAATTTCTTCCATGGGTATTGTGGCTGTTATAATTGGAAAAATCGGGCTGTAAAAAAAGGAAGCCTTTGCCGTGGTTGATATATTATTGCCAGCCATGTCATATGCCTCGTTTATAACAATAATAATTTCTCCTGTCATGTTTTCCTTCAGGATAACGGGAGGGGTAGTGTATGTGTCGTTTTGTATTATACTTGTGGAAAAAGTCCCTCCCGCGGGAATTTTTGGAGTATTTTCCCCCAATCCTATGAACGTAATTTGAGGATTACGGCTTATATCCATTGATTCGTTAAAAACACAGGAAAGTGTAAGAGAAGAGTTTTCAGGATTATACTGGAATTTGTAAAAGAGATTTTGAGGGCTGGTTTTGTCAACTATTACCTCGACCTTAAACGGCTCGGATATATTGCCGAACTGGTCTTGCAGCCTCAGATATATTTTTTTTCTTCCCTGTTCTTCAGAAAGAGGGAAAGGAGCAAAGTCGATATAACTTCTCCATAGATCTTCGGCAGTAGTATCAAGAATTTCATTCGTGCTTAGCATAATAAACTCTGCGTCATCCGAGCTTATGATTAAATTGACCGTATTTTCCTTGGTATATTCTCTTTCCGCGGAAAAATTATTCAGGATCGGCGGGAACGTGTCTAACTGAAATGTTTCTTCTGAAATAATATCCATGATATTCCCCGCGAGGTCAGAAGCGTTTTTCACTACAATAGTTATTGCCCCGCCCATACCGGGTGATAAGCTGACAGGAGGAGTAGTATAAGTATCATTTTCCAGAGAGGTTGGTGTATTGCTTCTTGAAAAAGAACCTCCCTTGGAGACAAGGGGATTTTCTGTGCCGGTGCTGATTAGGATGACCTCGGGGATTATTGTTGTGTCGAGACTTTCATCAAAAATAACTGAGATTACTAAATCGCTGTTTAAAGTTACAGGATTAGGATAGTTATACGAAATAACCGAGGGTTTTGTTAAATCCAGGTTGGTATTCAGTGTAACCGTTTTTGATATATTTCCTTCTTCATCGCGGACCCTGATATAGATTTGTTTTTGGCCGGACGCGGAAGATAAAACAAAAGGAGTATTGTTGGAATATTTAATCCATTTACTTTCCAGGAAAGAAGGATTTTCACTGATTTGCATTGAACTTGCTTTAATGGCACTCATTAAAATATGGATTTCTTTTTTATTGGTGTATACGCCTTCTTTTATAAGGGCGCTTTTTATTTCCGTGGGCAATATATCGTAAATAAAACCTGTTAATGAAGCAGTTTGCATTTTATTTCCGGCTAAATCCGATACATTTTCTATCTCAAAATCAATATTTCCGGCGAGAGAATCCTTTAAAGGTATGCTTGAACTGAAGTAAATGTTGTTAAATCCGTTTTCACTTGCGAAATAACCGCCTTGTTCAAGCACGGGTATTTTATCTTTATTATTTATTACAAGGATTATTTTAGGTATTGTATTAATGTCCAGTGTTTCGGAAAAAATCAGTTTGATGCGGAATGACCGTAATGTTTTTATGTCTTCGGGAAGTATTGAATTAGTTATTTCGGGGGCGATGTTATCATAATTAATCATAAGTTTTTCCGGGTCTGAAATATTTCCCTCGCCGTCTTTAAAACGGACATAAATTTGTTTATTGCCCGCGGGCCCGGATAAAGTAAAGGGAAGCAGTTCAGTGTATCTTATCCATTCAATATTCTCGAAGGAAGCATTTTCACTTATTTGAATTTCTGAGGCTTGAGGGTTATTTAAAATAATATTTATTTCTTTTTCCTTGGTAATTTCTCCATTTTCTATTCCAACGTTTGTTTTTAATTCGAAAGAGCCTATTTTTGTCAACCCGATGGTATTTCCGGATAAATCCTGGATATTTTCTATAAATACCTCGTTTTCACCTGACATGGTTGTATCAAGGATTATGTCAGGAGTTGTGAGTATGTTATTTGAAAACTTGTTGTCTGAAAACGCCCAGTTATTATTTGATGTAACGGGATTTTTCCCGCCGCTTAAGTTTTTGATATAAAGTTTTGGCTCAATATACGGGTTTATCGGCTCATTTAATTCAAATTTTATGTGAAATTTAGGATTTATTCTTGCTGTCTTCGGGATAGAGACGCTTTCTATTTTTGGTTTTTGAGTATCTGTCAGTGCCAGCGCGGCTTCTGATTCGGACAAAATTGGAGCAGGGAGTATGGGTTTATATATTAATTGGCCCAGTGTCTCATCTGTATTTTTATCGTAGAAATACAGTTCAATAAAGTTTGGTTTATCAGTACCCCACCAGTTATTCATTACATCTAAATCGTTATTAAAATTTTTTAAATAAAAGTTAAATTCTTTATTGTTAAAAATACTGTTATTTTGAATTAAAAATTTCCGGCTGAATTTCTCGCATAAAATACCGGTCTTATTGTCCCTGATTAGATTTTTAAAAATCAACGGAGAAGATTCTACCAGATAAATACCCTCATTTTTGTTTTTGGCTATTAGATTATTGACTAAGGCAGGAGAAGATAAAAAAGCTATTTTAAGACCAATATTCGTGTTTTCCATGATAGTATTATTGGCTATTTGGGGGGATGACCCTCTCTGGCAATTGATCCCGATTTCATTATTCATAATATAGTTATTCATAATTGATGGAGAGGAGACATCATCGCAGAAAATCCCGGTTTTATTTTCAAATATTTCATTCTTAATGATGCTCCCGCTGGAGTTCAGCAATATGATACCCTCATTTTTGTTATTTTCAATTTTTGATGATTCGATTTTCAACAATGAGTTATTAGCGGCGGAAACAGCAGTATTATTTTTAGAAAAAATAGAATTTGTTAAAACAGCCTTGGATTTATCCAGTGTTACAGCGATGTCTGCGAAATTGATTTTACAGAATTCAAAAATATTTTCCTGTACCCCTTTGATAATTATTCCTTTCCAGTCCCCTGTCTGGGGAGATGCCGATTGAATATCGAATTCTATTTCTTTATCTTTTTCTCCCCTGGCGATTAATTTGCCTTCAACAATTAACGCCGGTTTTTCCGTGACAGATATTTCTTTTTCATCAGCAACCTGCCGTTTTTTTAATTCAGAAAAAAGTAATTGGACGCCGGGTTGTATGGTTAACGTAACATCGCGCCCCACCGTAATTTCACCCCGCAGGTAATACGGGCTGTTTTCCCGGGTCAAAACCAGGTTGGTATCAATTATTTGAGGTAAATTTTGTTTCCCCTGGGGCAAAATAAAAGTACATATTTTGGTTACAGGAGCGGAAATGTTGCCGGCTGAATCTTTAAACTTAAAATATATAATTTTTTCTCCCTCGCTGCTGCTGAGGGGGAAGGTTTTTACAGGTTTAAAGGCCTGCCATTGAGAAGCCTTGAAAGTAACATCTTCTGTAATCATCATTTCTTCCGCTTCTGTTATATTGAATTTAATATTTATCTGCGGGGAAAATGTAAAATTGCCTTCTTCGATAATTATACTGTCCGGTTTATCCAGGTTAAACCCTCTTTCGGGTTTCAGGATAAAATTTTCTTCAGCCACTTTTTTTATTATGTTCCCTGCGGGATCGCGGGCGTCACTCACGACAATAGTGATTTCACCGGCCATGTTTTCGTCCAGTAAAATATCAGGGGTTATATAAGTGTCGTTAGTTTGTGAAGTGCTTTTTATTTCACCGCCTTTTCCCACCAAAGGCGATACACGGCCATTGCCGATCAGGGTTATGACAGGCGGGAAGTTAGTATCGATGGTTTTATTGAAAACCACTTTTATTTTAAATTCATTGCTTAATTTTACGGGTCTGGGATAAACATAAGAAATGATGTTTAACGGGGTGCTGTCTAAAGTTATATTCAAAAGCTGAGATGACGCAATCCTGCTCTTTTTGTCGGTTATGGTCATTTTTAAATTATTCTTGCCTTCTTTTAATTTTATTATGCTTGAGAAACTTCCTTCTTTTACTTCTACCGGGAGAGAATCTTCGTTTAAAATTAATGTTGCTACCGTTAATGAAGTGTCGGAAATTGTGCCTTGAATGGTTTGTTCAGGATTATTTATTATCTGGTTATTGGCCAAAGATGTAATTTCAACAGTCAGGGGAATTTCTTCTTCATACCACTCAGACACATATTCTGGTATTAAGGCCTGTGCTGATTCAAACGCAAGCAAAGTCATGATTTTTTTTACAGGAGATGTATGACATTCATTACAGATTTGATTGGCAGGGTTTTTTACTCTTAAAAAACTATTTTGGCCGTCCCCTTCTTCCTGGCTTATTATTTCGGCATTTGACGAGTCCCATTGATGGACATTATGGCATGTCGCGCAACTCACTATGCCCAGGTCGAAATTAACAGCCGTCCCGGTATCAAAAAACGGTAATGGGAATACGGGCTTTTTTAATTGCGGCTTATTTTCCAATTGAAAATAATTACTGTTATGGTGCCATTTATAATCTATAGATTTATTAGGGGCGATCCCCTCTTTTACATGGCAGGCAAAGCAGATCCCTGAAGCAGGGTCCGGGTTCGGGCCCCTGGGGGGTTTTGCCGATAAAAAAATGTTTATACTATTATGGACAAGATGGCACCCGGAGCATGGCCCGGATTCCAGGACGGTATTGTCCTGAATGTTTTTTTCAGCCGGGGCCTGAATGGATAAGTCGTGTTTTGTTCCCAAAACAGATTTTTCTTTAGGATGGCAGTCTAAACATAAAAAGGAGTTTTTGTTTGAAATTTTCAGGAAACTGTTTTCTCCTGTCCCTTTTACAATCTTTCCTTTTAAAAATAGGTTGACATCGATAATATAATCACCTTCATGGATGTCTGCTATAGTTTCAGGGGATAATATTTTTGCAAATGCTTTAAAAGTTTTAGCGTAAGGATTATATTTTTCTACTATTATTTTTGTTATTGTTACATTTTCTTCATCAATAATTACAAATATCCTCCCGATTTCGGTATCATAATTTTCTTTAAGGTTTATATAAATATAATCTCCCTGGATAAAAGCAACTTCTCCAATATAGGCGAGGTCCACCTGCTCATCTGTAAATTTTTCTTTTTCGAGTTTTTTGATGTCCTCCCTGGTTGATTTTTGCAATTCGGTTTTTGTGAAATATTCAGGGTCCCACAGGTGTGGGTCATGACAGGTTAAACAGGTAATGAGCCCATTCCTGTCAACAATGCCGTCAGAGTTATAAAGCGGAAGACGAATGGGAATACTATTATTTACCCGGATATTTATCCGGTGAGAAATTTCTTTAACAAGAGACTCCTTTGCTATGCCGTTTTCATTATGACAGCTTTGGCATAAATTGTTTTGCAGGATGCCTTCTTTAGGTAATTCCCTGGCCCATTTTGTTGAATCGGACGCGTTGTGGATAAGGTGGCACGCGCTGCAGTTCCCGGAGGCCTCTATTTTATTATTTTGTATATTTAAAGAGTAAGGGGCAATCCGGGTCATATCGTGATTGGAGTTTGCAATAACGCCCTCTTTTTTATGACAGTCGGAACAAAGTTCGCTGGAAAAATTTGCCGTTTTTCTTAAAAAACTGTTTTTACCGGTCCCTTCTTCTTCAGTTGCCTGGCCGCCTTCGGTATTTGACGGGTCCCATTGATGCACATTATGGCAGGTCGCGCAGGTGATATTCCCGCTGACAAGTTTTATCCCGTCTTTCGTATATAAAGGTAAAGTTGAAGTTAAGTTAAGTGTTAAAATGGGGACATTTATCGGGTGATAATAATTGCCGATAAGTTTGTTTTTTGCAATATCGTTTTCATTGTGACAACTGTAACACAAAGCTGAAATGACATCGTCCTTCGAGATTATCGTTCTTGACCAGAGCTTTATATCATAGGCATTATGGACAAGATGGCAGCCCGCGCACGCACCTGTTTCCTGGACTTGCCCGGAAGGCTTATTCTCCGCGCCGGTGGATACCGCAGAAAGGTCGTGTTTTGTCCCGATTACCGCCTTTTCTTCAGGATGGCATTCTATACACAGCTCGGTCTGCTTGTTTTCCATGCGCAAAAAATTTTTTTTGTCGAAATGAGGGTCATGACACGTGGTACAGGAAAGTGTATTGTTTTTTGACAAGGTCAGTCTTTTTTGGGTTTGAGGCGTAGATACAAGATTTATATCTACAGGATGATATATTTCCCCGATTTGTTTTTTAGAGGCGCATTTGTTGTCAGCGTGGCATGTGGCGCATAAAAGTGTGGCGGTTTTTTCTTTTTCCGGGTCCAGCGGTTTTGACCAGAGCATGAAGCTGTTCCCGTTATGTACCGAATGGCAGGCCCCGCAGATACCGGACTCTTCCGCTGTTTTTCCCAATATGTTTTTTTCACCGGGCGCGGAATTGACCAGATTATGAGAAGTGTTTATTAACTTGTCTTTATCGGGATGACAGGTTAAACATAAAATTGGTTTTCCTTTTTGAGACACAATGGTTGTGGTTTCCGGCGCACTATGGATGATATGGCAGGCGGGACATCCCTTTGTTTTTGAGGCGGTTTCCTTTTCATCTTTTTGTTTAAAAAGATGGGTAACCGCGACCTCGCCTGCTTTGTTAACATGACAGCTCTGGCAAAGAGATTCAAGCGGTATCCGGAAAAAACCGGGTTCCTCGACCTTCTTTTTTGATATTCCATGGGGCCGGTGGCATGTCCCGCAGTAGATTTTTTTGTCTTTAGTCAGCGGGAGGTTTTCCGATATATTAGTTTGCGGAGATTGTTTTGTTATTATTGTATGGCCTTTGGCAATAATAGAATTTCTTGAGTCGCTTACTGAACCGTCGTGGCATGTATAACACATTTTCATATCGGAAGATAATATGTCCTGCTTTTCGATCAGGGAATTATCTTTTGTTAAGCGTTCAATATGGCACAGGGCGCATTCTATTTCTATCTCTTTGGATTTTTCAGCCCATGCATTGGAACAGGTAAACAAGAAAAATAAAATAAATATAATTTTTTTCACCCAGCTCTTCCTTTTTTCGTTAATGTCCAAACTAACTGATTTTACCCAATCCTTCCTTTTTATTCATTCAGGAAGGGCTGGGTTCATTTGTTATATATTATACCATAAAGTAATTTAAAGATTATCCTTCAAGCAGGGACATAAAAAAATAATAAAAAAGTAATGTAAAATATATTCTTGACCGATTATAATAATCATTGATATAATAAAACATTCCATTCTTATAAATTTCGGAGAAACCAATTAATATATTTAGAGGTATAATAATCATGGCTGAATTAAATAGAATTTTGGTTTTGGCTGGCGTGATAATTTTTTCTTCTCTGGCGTATTCGCAGGAAACAACGACCGTTTTGGATACAACTATTCGGAAACTGGACACTGCAAAAGCAGAACCGTCTCTTCCCGTAAAATGCACACAGGTTATTAATATCGGATATCGTATAGGGGGCCTGGCTGTTGATTCCAAAGGTAACTATTATGTAAATGGGGGGCGGGGTATAAACGCTGTTACAATTTTTAACCCGATGGGAGAGAAAACAGGAGATTTTATTTTGCAGGATGCCCAGATTCCTCCGCCTTCTGAAAACCAGTCGTCGATTAGAGGAATTGATATCGATCTTAATGAGAATATTTACCTTTGTAACGCAGGTTATAAGACAGTAGAGAAATTTACAAAAATAGGAGATTTTCTTAAAAAGATTTCCCTGCCTGTAAGCCCGAAACCGGAGTGGAATTATGCGCTTGGAGGTGTGGTTGTTGATGAAGAGGGTACCATCTATGTTGCCGCATACACCAAAATTATATATATTTTTGACAAAGAAGGAAATTTTTTAAGACAGTGGGTAAAATCGGATAAGGAGAAAGACCAATATGGTTATGTAAGGGCATTGGCGATTGACCGTTATAAAACCTCCAAGCTAAAAAGGATTTATGTGGGCGATGATTATACTAACAGAGTTTATGTGTTCACTAAAAAGGAAAGAAAATTACTTTTTTCTTTGGGAAGCCGCGGTTCTAGTCCGGGTGAAATGCTGGATATTACTGATTTAGATGTTGACAGTGACGGCAATATTTTTGTGTTGGACCGGGGGATGGGGTATTGTTCGGTTTTTAACAATGAAGGTAAGTTTCTTTTTAGATTCGGCCAGGGCGATAAATCGGGAGAAAAAAATTTAGCTTTCCCACTGGGTATTTTTATTGACCAGAAGAATAAAATACACATTTCTAATACTGAAAAAGGAAATATTTTGGTTTGGGAATGGAGAAAAGATAAATAGCGATTAAAACCTGGGAAAAATCATGTTTAAAAAAAGCATATTTTATTTAACGTTTTTTGTTGTTTTAAGTTTATTTTTTATATTTGGAGAAAAAATATTTGCAAAAGGCCCGCATACTAATGAGTCCACATATACCGGAACAGAATTAGCCGGTGTATGCGCGGCATGCCATGTGCCTCACAAGGCGGTGGGGGACAGGTTATGGCCGGTGGGTTTAACAGATACAACAGGCAAAACAACTATTCAGAACTTATGCACATATTGCCATTGGCAGACAGAGCTCGATGCTGACCAGGATAGTACGGGTACTTTTTATCTGGGAAAATATCAAGCCCACATTTTAGGCCGGGCGCATGGCAGACACGGTATAGCTTATAAAGATTCTACAGGTGCGTATGAAAGTCCGATAATAAGACGTTACGGCCCGGGGCATTTATACCGCAGCAGTACAATTACAAGGGATGGAGATGCCGTTATGGGATATGAGAGCCTGGGATATCCCGATTTCGAATCAATCGCGGTTTATGCTGATCCTGATACTACGAACAATGATAGTGTATCGGTATTGCCTCGTCTGTCCTGTACGTCCTGCCATGACCCGCACGCTGAATACCTTGCCGGAAATTACAGAGACAGACAGGGAGCGCAGGAAACTTATGAGTCCGCGGCTGATAATTACATCTTGAATATTGTCGGAGATTATGAACCGCTTTCTACGACTTATTATTCTGCGAGTGTATTTGGCAGGACGAGATCGGTGTGCATAGCCTGCCATGGGACATCCGGGAGGCCGTCAGGAACAGTAATAGACGGGTTAACCCCTCCTCTTCCTCCTCCCTCAATGGGAGACCATAGATTAGGTTCAATATCGAAATGTACGGGATGTCATGCATGGGACTGGCCGCCTGCCAATTGCGACCAATGTCACGGCCCGAGCGGGCCAAGTGTTAAAAAAGACGACCATTATCCGCAGGATTATTATAATAATACCACTTATACAGCTTTTACAATAAGAGGAATTGGGGCTCATGACACCCATGTCAAAGGTGAAGAATATGCCTGTATGATGTGCCATCCCAGTCCAACCGATACAACTCATAATAATGGTATAGTAAACGTGGTATTTAATACGGATTATATTTATATTGACGGGACTACTTATGTTACCGCGGCAATCGGTTTCCCGGGCGGAACGAAAATTAGAGACACTGATACCTGTAAAGTTACAGGGACGGGCGAAACAAAAGATATCAGATGTATAGTTGCATGCCATGATCCCGTTCTCGGCGGGGTAGTCGATAACACCACTGAGGTTTTGTGGCCTACGGTCGCAGTAGGAGAAATAGGGAATCCTTATGCGACAGCGAGTATTATCAACCTGGACAGCCTTTATACAATTCTTTCCTGTATTTCCTGCCATGAAGCAGTCGGCAATATTTTTAAGATATCCAGCGCTTCGGATTCCTCAGCCCATCCTTTTATAACAGCGTCTGTTATTACGGAAAGAAACTCTTGTGAAATTTGCCACAGGGACCACCAGTGGGTAACATATAATACCACTAAATCCAGATGGATGGGAAAAAGTGACCCCTATACGCTTTGTGACACCGTAAGATATCATACCCATACCAGCAGGTTCGATTCAAGTTCTGATGTATTTAATAAATATGGAAATACAACATCAACTTTTGAATGGAACCCGTTTGTATTTAATTCAACGGATGCAAGAGGTTTTAAAAATCCCTCGATAGCGGACTATTCAAATGCGGAAACAGTATTGTATCGTTTTCCTACACGGTTTGGGACCACAAGTTATTATAATACGGTTTATAATATATATAACGAGGGTTATAATACGGTTGGAATATGTGACCCATGTCATGACAGGACCCCGTTTGAGATACTTTACGGGACTGCGATTCGCCATGATACCACTGTTGAGCCGAAAAATTTAGGGTCTACTTATTATTTCAGAGGGCCCAAGGCAGCCGCGTTTTTTTACGAAAGCGCCCTGTACGATTCTGGCGGGATACTCGGGACTACCGGGATCGGGGGACACGGACAGAGTTTAACCCAGGTAAGTAATCATAGAATGGGCGATTCGAGGCTGCCCGGTGTTGTTGATGAACAACGGGTGAAATGCCGGAGCTGCCATCTCTATCATGGTTCCATGATACCCAAAATACTTGATACGGCGGCAAACCGGCCGCCGGATGTATATGCCACAACCGGAGCCCCGGGGGCCCTGGCGTATGCTACGACAGGAAATGATAATAAGTTTTGTTACCGCTGTCATTTTTTTGTATATGATAATGGTTTTTATTCTTCAACAATGTATGAATCATCAATACACGGCGATACAACGCAGCCTAACTTTATAATATGGTCTGATACCACCAGGATTGGGCCTTACGCGCCTTCAAACGGGCATCCTGAAAGTTATTACTGGAAACCCCCGAAAGGAGACACTACTTACAGGCGGGGTCTTTGTATTTATTGTCATGAGCCTCACGGCGGTTACGGCTGGGACACTAATGTATTCGATACACCGGGATTTTCAAGTTTTACGCGCGCAGGGACGAGAGGATCGCGCGTTTTCGGAGAGAGATATGGAACCGCGGTAAACCTTGGAGATGAAATCCTTTGTTTTAAATGCCATACTTTTGATTCAACATGGAATGTATTCGGGGAAACCGTGTGGTCAACCCCTTATTATGCCGGCAAGGTTTATAATGCGAAAGACTGGTATGATAAGGGTGATACTACGGTCAAGAATATAAGCGAATACTTTGATACTTCAAATGGAGGCAGCCGTCATCGTGTTCACAGGAATGAACAGGACACTACGCTTGGCAACACTGATTATCTGATAATCGAATGCATTAACTGTCATAACCCGCATACAGTCAGGAAAGATACTACACATGACAGTGTGGTAACAAACCTGATGTATCCTTTCAAGCCTTCTGAATTTATATATGATACCGCGGTAACGGACAGCACAAGGGAATACAAAGTTTATAATAAATTCTGCCTTGTCTGTCATGATTCAGGCAGTGAGGTTAATTCAGACAGCGGTATGATTTATTTAGACAGTTCCCTTGATACATTATGGGGAAAACTTCCAAGGGGGATAAAATTTTCAAAAAAAGTCTATTGGGGTGAAGGAGATACATCATCCCCGGATGATACTACCCGTTTCCACAGCTGGAACAAAGAAAAATACTATAATTCAACCGGGCATGGTGTGGATTCCACCCTGAATATTGGCGCCGATTATGAAACTGACCGGCTGCCGATGGCCAGGCGCGGATCATACGGCATGTCCTGCGCCAGGATAGATGAATTTGCATGTCATGACCCGCATGGGAACACCACCAATATATCTCTTTTAAAAACTGATGTTAAGCACCCGGCTGGGTTTAATTATAATACCCCGCATATTTATGATACGAGTTATAATCCAGCAGATGAGCCGAAGACTGTTGACAGATGGTGCGCGGCGGCATGCCACCAGATAGGAATAAGAACAGGTGAAAGAGATTGGTCCCATGCCTATACATATGTCCGAAAAACGAGTGACGGCCCCTGGGACAGCGGGATATATGATTATGGGACGGACAGCAGAAAAGACATTGATATATATGACACGGGAGGGACCAATGAACCGGGGATGGATAATTCAGCGGATAAAAATCAGGATACTTCCACTTCCTGGATGCATTCTTCTTTTAACAGGGTGCCGGGAGACGGCAATAACTGGCCTGATGAATCCCAGTGGGGATATGATACCAATTACAAGAATAATTTGCCGGCAAAATCAGATGCCGGGAGGCGTTTTGTGTGTTTTACATGTCATGACCCGCATGGGACAAAAAATCATGGAATGATAAGATATAAATTTAATGATGATACGACTGATCCGAACAGCAATGAATTATGCACGAGGTGCCACAAGTATCAATAAGCACGGGCATGAATAATTTTTTATGAAACTTCCCAATAATGTTTTAGGTATATCTGGTTGGATGAGGGGAAAATGAGAGATAACAAAAAGTTGTTTATACCTATAATAATATTTTTGGCAGCAATCGGTATTTACAATTTCAGCTGTATAAAATATGTATTCGGATATGCGTATGACACAACTCAGAGTAAAAATTGCGCCGGCTGTCACAGCATAAGAAAATCAAAGGCAAAAACCGGCACATGGGCCATAAGAAGTGATGTAATCAGAATAGTGGACAGCACTGAAGATTTTAACTATGACAGATGGTCATGTGATATCTGCCACAGGGACAAGAGAAGTAATTTTGGAGACCTTGAAACCGCGTCCGCGAAACTGCCTTCCGCGCATCCTGTCCCGGTCAAGGGAATGGAGAAAGACAAATTGTTGAATGACGGGAAAAAGGTTATGTATTGCACGAGTTGTCATGATCCGCTCCAGGTGGACAGGGGAGTCCATTCCACTTATGTCAGTATTTTCAGGTTAAAATTCAGCGGTCTTGACAGCTCAGGAGTGCGCCATTATGACCCTGACCCCGTAGATGATACAGTTGCAGTCGGAGTTGATTCAACTTCATGGTTCTGGGAAAACCCGTTTGATACCTCTGATTCCACATTTAAAGGTTTCCTGAAATTCGGTAAAATCAATCATTATCAAACTGCAAGCGGCGGTGTTTTTGATCCAAAAAATGCAAGGGCCGGCAGGGAACTGGCTGATTTTTACCGGGCGACAGAAACTACAAATGACGACAAGTTATCGCAAACGCAGACAATATATTTTTGTATAACCTGCCATGACAGCAACGGTTTCCCGCTCGATCCGATGAATACTACTCTTAGTGTTGACGACTCAACCGAGAACAGGGTAAGGCCCCCTGGATTTATTGGCGGGGGTGTCAGTTATAATAATTCAGACGGGAACAAGACTAAATGGACCGAGTCGGACGGCGGCCATGTAATCCAGGCTGAAAGTACTAAAACAGGCCTGAACGTGGGAGACAGGCTCCCGTGTATCGATTGCCATGACAGTCACTCTTCGTCATCAAACAGAAAACTGATCAAAGAAGGTTTAGCGATAGGAAAAGGTGAAGATTTTTTTGCGAGAGATTTATGTCTCGCCTGCCATAATACAGGTGTTTCCAACCGTTATTACCCGTCAGGCGCTTTTACTAAATATGGAGAGACTGTGGCAACGTCAATGCTGCCAAAAGAAGATACCGCCCGGGTGGCGGGTGATCCTGATTTACAAAATTACCATTCCCAGACTTACGCAAAGACATGTTATGGTTATGTTGATGAAAGTGATAAATATGGTGTTTATTCAGGATGCCACAGAGATCCCCACACGCCTACAATGTTTTGCGCCGGCTGCCATAAGGACCATTTTGAAGCATATGGAGCTATGACAAGAAAAAGCCATCCTGTCGGAATTGATATAGATTTGTTTACTAAGCCTGTCGGAGATTCACTTAGCATTAATGAGTATTACCATTTATATGCCGATACTATGGAAGTCCCGTTGTTTAATAACAGGATTGAATGCCTGACCTGTCATAATGACCACCCGAAGTCCGGAGATTCAGCTTTTGCCCCGCAGATGCAGGGCCTGCTCCGCGGGGACGCGGGTATAGACATTACAGCTAATCTTGATAGTGTAAAACTAGGGATAGGAAATAATTATAAAAATCATAATTCCAATCAGAATACGGTATTAAAAAACCTGGCGCTGAGTTCAGGACAGGGTATTACCGCGGGCCAGTTTGACAGCCTCCGGTCCATGCCGGAACTTTGTATTAACTGCCATTATCGTATTATAGGAGTTGATAATGACCATGGCGGATTTGACGGCGGCGGTTTCGGGATGTGTGATAAATGCCACAGCATGCACGGGCAGCATTCGGAACCCGACAGCGCGGACATCCCGATAGATTCCAGTAACGTAATAAGGCCCCTGCACTATGGAATGTATATAGCTTATGATCAGTTACCGTCACCCAGTGAATTAGCGGCCGCTGTGAAATATCAAAAGGTTGTGGTTGAATGGGACACTTCCGGTTCGCACGCGATAGATACGATAGATGTCTACCAGGATGTCGGGACGGGAAAGAAATTTTCCAGCCAGCAAAATGAACATTTGCTTCATGAGAAGTTACAGGAAAAGCTGTGTGAAAGGTGCCATGGAAATTCCAATTGGCCGGCGCTCGTGGAAACTTCTGCTACCCAGCCGCCGCCGCCGCAGATTTTCTTTGACTCGGCCGGAAGCAGGGAAGACACCGCGGATGTTTATTTTACTACAACCCAGATTAATATTCTCTACAAAAACAAAAGTACTCATCCTGTAGATATTAAGGGCAGGGTTGTCCCGGGCAGCGGTTACAGTGTAGCCACCGATTTAAGATGCAGTTCAGGGACGAAATACTCAGGCTGTCATACCCCGCACGGGAATGATAACTACGCCCAGTTAAATGTGATGACTGCCATCGGGAACACGGATAACCAGAGCAAATCTATTTACGGGATTGCCGAAGTTTTATATACGTCAGCAGGAACTAAAGCAAAATATGTAAGCGGCATGCATGAATTCTGCGGTTTATGCCATGACAGGTTTGCCGGTAATATAAAGGTTGATTCCGTATATACCCGGCACCCGGTGGGTCCCGGTGTAAGCTTATTAAATCTTTATCCTGCGGCGTCTGAAAGAGCGCAGCTTGGGCTTGATACCGCTTTTATAAGTTTTTTTGATAGTTTGATTCTGGATTATGATACAAATGACTATCCCGGCGGCCGGCCTAATTTTGATTCTTTTCTTGCGGTTTCTGATACATCGAGGACTTTAATAGCGCAGAAAAATTTTATAATGAGCTGTATTACTTGTCACCGCCAGCACGGCTCGAATTATTTGCATTTGAGAAAATTTAACGACAGGGCTGTTTACGAATGTGTAAATTGCCATAGTAAATCTCCGGATATTTTAGAATAGCTTTTTTTTAGGGGGAATTAAAAATGAGACCTAAAATCTTAAATGATAAAACAGATTTGATATCTTTAATATTTTTATTAATATTATCTTTAATCCCCTTTATTTTTATAAAGGCAATAGAAACAACCGATTACCGGCGGACGATGCTTGGCAGTGCCCACGACTTAAACAATCCTGACTCAACAGCATCCTGTCTTAATTGTCACTGGATGCATCAAAGAGGCGAGAGGGTGGAAGGTTATTCCCACTCCTTAATAAGCCAATACACGAGAGATGTATGTTTTGTATGCCACAGCGGTTTAAATCCCAATCTGGAAACGGCCGCTTTAAAGGATTTTGGTTACATTAAACAGGATTTTCTGGATTACAAACCTAAACAATTCCAGGGAGTGGATACTGTCCATTTTTCCGGCCAGATAGGTAAAAATCCTTATGACATTAAAGCGGAATACGGGGTGGCTACAGCGTCAGCAGCCGGGTCATTCCATATGTTTTACAGCACGACCGGTGAATTTAGCGGTATTGACATAAACACATTCAGCTGTTTTGATTGTCATAACCACGGAATTTACGAAAGCACCCTGGATACCATGGGCGGCAGGCTTCCGAGGCTTATATGGTCAAAAGGGTCTTATGCCAACTTTGGCACTACAATAACCAAAGCAGATAGAAAGGATATTAATAAATTTTATGCGACCGAATATTATTGCTTAAGCTGTCATTCCAAGTATGGTTATCCGGATAAATGGAAAACACTGACATGGGATTCCGCGAGGAGACAGCTCAATGATACATTTTTCCTTGAAACCAGGCATAGCCTTCTCGAACGGTATGGAATACGGTCAGACCTGCCCGCTGGCAGTGTCCCTGAGCCGAGGAACCCCTACGGATTCGGCAATGATATTTCATGTTTTGTATGCCATTCAAGACACGCCTCAGCGTATCCTTCTCTGATGCGGGGAGATTTTTCAGAAGTTGACATGTGTATGAATTGTCATTATGGCGCTGCCAGGGACAGTACATATGCTTTTACTTACATACACGAAACAAGCCTGGCAATCAATTACATAACCGCGGGCCATTACGCGGATAAAGGGTATTCTTCAATAGGCCATGTTAAGGATATTGCCCTTGGAGGCCCCGGTGTAGTATGTACGGACTGCCATAACCCGCATGGGACCGGACATTACAAAATGGTCAAGGGTGTAGTAAAAGATCCCAGGTTTAAAAGAGGCGATACCACTTATGATTCTTCGTATAATCTGGAAACCACTTATTCATATATATATGACCTTGATTCTTTAAAGGCGGTCAGCGGGTTTTGCGGGGGAGCATGCCATAATAAAAATTCTCCTGCAAACTATGAGAGATGGTACGCGCTGGGTATGGCAAGTTATACCGATTCAGCAACAATGCCAAGCTATTACCGCGGCCTGCCTTTATATGATTCATCTAAACATAAAGGTGTATATAATTCAGTCCAGACAGCCCCGTTTATTTTGTCAAATTGTTCAGCCTGTCATGACGCGCACGGGACGGTTAATAAGGCCCTTTTATGGCAATCCGAAGAGGAGCTTTGTTTTCAGTGCCATTTTGAGTCAACAATAGGAGGCGCTCCTGATATTAAAAAGTATTTTGATACGGCTGTTTCCGGCAACCACGCGAGGTCCCATCATCCTATTTTTGATACGGGAAAAGTAAATGCGGACCAGAGTTCTGTAAGAGCGGTTGAGTGTATTAACTGTCACAACCCCCATCTTGCGACTAAACAATATCCAACAATATATCCTTATAACTGGTCATTGATAAGCGATTATTCCAGTGTTCTGAATACAAATAACAGTACAGACCATGAAAACAGGGCTAAGTTCTGTTCAGCCTGTCATTCAGAAACATTCCCAAAACTTGATCCAAGAATATATCCATATGGCACAACCTATTCCACTACAATAGCATATCCACCGGGGGTCAGGATTAACGCCAAACAAATTGGGAATGAATGGTTTGGGGTGCAGGGGAGTGCTATACCTGCTACATTAACATATGTTACTAACGGCCATTTTAAATTTCCGGGCCTTATTGACTGTATTAACTGCCACAGCCCGCATGGCTCATCCAATCCGTCGAATATCAGGGATGAAGCATATCTTGACCCAATAGACAGCGCTGTGGACAATTTTATAAGCAGTGTATATGTTAATTTTGGAAATTACCAGGCTTTTTATAATGAAAATACAAAAATCAGCAGAAAATTCTGCTATACTGCGGATACCGCTGTAACTTATGGGTGCCATACACCGCAGTATTTAACCACACAGGTCACTTTCCCGGATAATTTACAACAGGATAGTACCCGGCACAGGACCCGCAGGGTGCCTTTTGGCCCGATAGATTCTTCGTATTATATTGATGAGCATGATCCATATTGGGATACAAATACAATTAGTGCGGTTCCGCCAAGCGGTATTTTGGGATGTTCTGTCTGCCATTATCTGGCACATAACCCTACTCCGGATTATTGGTATGTAAATTCCGCGAAAGGTGTTGCGCAGAATTGTTTAGACTGCCATCATCCGGCAGAAAACACATATAGTTCCACGACCGCCAAATTTTATGGAGGCGCGCCTACACAATACGAAAGCCCGTATGTGGAGTTTGTTACCTCAGGCGTTTATCCGGTATCAACTACTTATGTATCCAAACATCTGGCCTCTGCCGGCATTAATGACACAACGAGCAATTATTGTAAACAGTGTCATGGTGAACATGTCCGGCCCACAAGAACTAATCCTCCTGTTCGGACAGATGAATATCATGATGTGCCCGGGGGGGGTTTTATCGCAAGCCCGGACACCTCGTTTGGCTATGCAACCACATATCTTGACGGCCAGACATTCTGCCTGGCATGCCACAGGGGGGCTTCAAGGTTTGGCGGAAAGATCGCGCCGAATGTTAATGTAACTTATGAAAGCGCCGGGCACGGGAGATTAGGAAGGGGCGATACGAGTTCTTCCGATACCACATACGGAATAAAAGTTTATTGTTTTGATTGTCATACAAAACATTCATCTCAAAACCCGAAACTTTTGAGGACAAAGATTAGAGATTTAATTACTTACAGCACAAGCGATATATGGACCACTATTGTAAGCAACAGGCAAATCCGGGCGGAAGATCTGGACACGGGCTTTAATTATGTATCGGTCAGGACAGTAGGGTACCAGGCTGTATGTTTTGCATGCCATTCGCTCCCCGGTTCAGTTTATGACAGCAGTATATATTACCAGAACAATGCCTGGAATTCAAACCCGGGGACTAAGCTCTGGTTAGGAAAGACGGTCTATGAGAGCGCGGGCCACGGAAATACATTTATTACTCCTTATGCGTATGTGGATACTGCAGAATACGGAACTACAAAACCTGTAAACGGCGGTATGAAATGTTCGTGGTGTCATGAACCTCACGGCCGCGGGACAGACAGCACAGGCGCATTTAACAGTACCTTTAACGACGATATGCTCGAAATCGGGAGCACCACGGAAACAGGAGGAAATATAACTTTATGTTATAAATGCCATAACAAAGTATTAACTGCCCCCGATAGTTCTTACAGCATTGCAAATATTAAAGCGCTTTTTGATTCAAGTTATTCAATGCATGATATTTATTCGACTGCCACAGATACCAAAGTCACATGTCTTAACTGTCATAACCCGCATACAGGGAATAAAGCATATCCGGTTGTTGTTGCCAATTATAGAACTGATGTAAATGCGGGCGATGACGCTTTTTGTATTTCGTGCCATCTTGCGGAGGGGTTAGTGCCGAAATTCAGCAGGGGAAACCCTCCTCCGGATGTTGAGTTCCCTAAAAAGGACGCGCAGGGAGAAGCCCTTACTGGTTTTGATAAATCCGGTTATACCGCGTCGGCGCACGGCCTTGGCGGTGCCTGGTGCCGGACCTGCCATAAACCTCACGGGACAATGAAATTAAAATTGTTAAGAGAAGTTTACGATTTCAACCAGGATGGTCTCCTTGGCGGGCATAGTTATGACACGATTTATACTACAACAAGATATGGAACCACAGATTACAGGGAAGAGGATGTATGTTTTGGCTGTCATCGTAACCACGATAATGATGGTGGTGACTGGAACACCGCATGGGCAGGTATCCCGGATGTCCTCCAGTTTTATCAAATATTTGATACTGTAACAAAGACTTATGGCGAAAGGACCCGTTCTCACCACAATGTTTATCTCGATGAACAGCGCGGGCTGGACTCCACATGGGGAACGACGAACGGGGTTATTGACGATACAAGGGTCGAGTGTGAAAGTTGTCATAACCAGCATAAAGCTACAAAATCCCAGCCGCTTACAGACCCGGACAGCCCGGATATAATAATGAGCGCATGGGGGGACAGCGGTATATCATTCTGTTTAAGATGCCATGACAATGAGCCTCCCCCGGGGATTACAGGCCTTACGGATGAAAAATATAAAAATATTCTGAAAGAATATGGAAAACCGGATATAAACGGAATATATCCGAATTTTACAGGCCATTACCGCCAGATAGACGGGAAACCTTTAGAGTGCCGTTTATGCCATAGTATGCATGGGTCAAATTATTCTAAACAAATCCAGGATGCCATGGGTTCCGAGCTTGATACTTTCAAGATGATGCGTAATATGAGAAGTGTGGCATTAACAGATACATCGCTCGGCGGCAATGACACGCTGGCTTTAAGCACCGTTACCGAGATTTGTTTAAGCTGTCACAGCGGAAAATCACAATTCTATGACAGAAACATGCTTGTATGGAGAGATATACCGATAGCTCCTCCGCCGCAGCGGGTGGATTTGTATGTGAATACCGCTGTATATCACCCGAGATTACTGGATACTTCACTTGACAGTGCTATTTATATTGCTTACGCGGACACGGGGCTTGTCCGGAAAAAGGTAAAATCTGTTTATTCAACTGTATTTAACATTGATGATACTACCGTGGATGCCGCCGGATGCAACTGCCACGGCGCGCATAATCCTTACAAGGCGGCTTCAAACGAATTTTCTAACTGTTTTAACTGCCACAATGGATACGCGGGTATCCCGGACCAGCAAACGCCTTTTGATACAGGTAAATTCAGGGATGGCCCTGCGCCGTTAATAAAAGACGATAATACGCTTTTACTGCTCCATTTAAACGGGAGTTATGACGGAGAAAGCAAAGAAGGATCAATTGAAAATACCGGTTTGGCATATGTCGCGGGAAAATATGATCTCGGGCTTTCTTTTCAAACAACATACAGCACTACGAAATTAGCTTATCCGTTGTGGACCACTAAATCCACAGGCGCGCCCGGCCAGATTGGCAGGGTCCAGCATGTGCAGAGTAACGATTTAACCCTCCGGTTCAACAATACATGCAATGATGAAGATGCGGGAGGCCAAAGATATATTAACAGCCTTTCAACGGCAACAGGGGTGAGTTATGTAGAAGGTTATATCCCGGGCATTACAGGGGCCGTATATCTTGGAACAGGCAATAACCTGACCTGCAGCACGACCGCGGCCGGTGTTACGCCGTTGTCCAGCAAGAAAAATATTGATATATCGGATTCCACCAATAACGGGTCGGTCCAGGCATGGGTAAGAATCGACGATCCCGGGACAGGAATACAGGATACGACAACGGATAGATATATATTCATTCACGCGACTACAAGCGCAGAACCTTTTAAAAACGCAATTTTCCTCCGGCATTCCAATTTTAATACATGGGACATAGGCGTAAGCGATGAAACAGGAGTCCAATATAATATAGTGTCCGCAAAGGATGAATTAACAGCAGGCTGGCACCATATAGCAGGAACATGGTCGAAGGCCGATAAACAATTAAAAATATATATTGACGGGGTATTGGTCGCGTCTGAAGGGGCGTTGTTTTTCCCTAAATATACAAGCACGACATTCCGTATAGGTTCTTCGAGTGCTGCCGCAGGCGCGATAAATACCGCCCTTGATGAATTCCAGATTTCAAATAACACAAAACCCGGTGCTGAAATTTTAGCTGATTACAATGGGGAAAATGAAATGAATTTCAGCGCAAGAAGAGGGACCCTGGCGTTCTGGGTAAAACCGTATTGGAATGGAAATGATAGTGAAGATCATACCTTTTTTGAAAGCAATTATGATACCAATAACTATTTCAGGCTCCAGAAAACAAGCGCCAATAATTTAACGTTTACAATAAGAGGCAGGGCCGCGTCACCGGTTGCTGTCTCTTACTCAGTTAATGATACCGCCACCCTGCCGGCAGGCATCTGGTCGCATATCGCGGCTTCATGGGAAGATTTTGATTCAAGCCGCTCGAAAATGAAGCTGTATTTAAATGGCATACAGGTGAATAGCATAGATACCGCCACAATGATGGTATATACAGATACCGCTTTTTATATCGGGTCTCTCGAGAACGGCACGCAGTCGGTAAAAGCGGCCATGGATGAGGTTTGGATAACAGATATTATGCAGGATACTTCTATTATTTCATCCATATATGCTACTTTAAGCAATACAGGCACAGGTTCAACCACAAGCCCGACAGAAAGTTACCTGCCGAACCCTACAAGTTTAACTTTGTTATTGTCTTATGATACTACATACAATGGGGCGAGTGGGGAACAGGCTTTGAATACGAGTAATATTTCGCGTGTAAGCGGAAAATTTGACAGCGGCTTGTCAATCAGCGGGAACGGCACCATAAGTTATTTGTCAGGAAATGGTTATTCGTCATTGGCCCTGGCCAATGGTTTTAATAACAGCCTTGGGATAGGTGTCCTTGATTCAACCGGGCCTATTACATGGACACAGGGATTCTTAGGCGGCACGGCCGGCGGCGTTTTAATTGATTCATCAGATGTATTAAGCTACAACAATAATACATTTTTAATTTATTATTATTATAATGACGGGACCGGTATTATGAAATTGGCCTGCAAGGAAACGATTAATTCCACCCCGCCGGATTCAACTAATCTTGGTTCTCAATTCTTATTGGGAATCGGTTCCGGCAGTTCGGACCAGGCCCAGGCCCCTGATATAATAAAACTTAGTGACGAGAGATACAGGATTTACTATGGATATTCTTTTAGTTATTACCAATTAGCATATAAGGAGACTATTAATACAAACCTGCCTGATTCAACCAGCCTTGGGTCGCGCCAGTTGTTAGGGATAGGGTCGTCTTTATCAGACCGGGCGAACGGCCCTAATATTATAAAGCTTGATAACGGGAAATACAGGATTTATTATTTTTACAATGATGGGACATATACGCAGTTAGCTTACAAGGAAACCAGTGATACAAACCCGCCGGTAATAACTAATATTGGTTACCGACAGTTATTAGGTGTCGGTGATTCTATTACAAATCAGGCACAGAGTCCGAGTATTATAAGACTCCCCGATAATAAATATAGAATATATTACGCTTATAACAACAATACCTTTGCACAACTGGCTTATAGGGAAACGAATGATACAAATGCGCCGGATTCCACTAACATTGGTTCCCAGCAGTTATTAGGTACAGGAACGTCTGCCAATGACCGTGCGAATGCCCCATATATAATACAACTTTCAAATGGATACTACAGGATTTATTACCAATATTATAATGGGAGTTATTGGCAGTTGGCTTATAAACAAACAAGTAATGCCAATGCACCGGATTCATCAAATACTTATAGCCAGCCGCGGATTACGATAGCGACAGGGGGTTATAGCACTGCCCAGGCATACGAACCAAGTGTTGTCCCGAAGAATAAAATAAATGCGAAAAACGGGACTATCCAGGTCTGGGTCAATATTAATTCAGGTATTAAAGATACGGGGAGCAGAAGATATATTGTCCGGTCAACGTTTGATACATCTGCCGCTGACCCAAATAATAGTCTGGCGCTCTTTCACGATACTGATGCAGCATGGAAATTTACTTCAAGAAATTCAACAACGACAAGCACTGTTTCTATAGCGGATAATCTTTCTTATGGCTGGCACAATTTTGCGGCAACATGGGACACCTCCGCCCTGAAATTATATATTGACGGTGAACTGCAGAATTCAGTATCAAGTCCAAACCTGCCGGACAGCACGGCAAGCCGTTATTATGTCGGGTGCGGCGGGGGAAGCGGCCAGATTAATACCGCGCTTGATGAATTGCTGATCGATGGAGCGGCAAAAACCCAGAGCGAGATTCGGACAAACATTCAGGCTTCAAGCTATAATTTCAACCCTGTTTCCGGGACCGTTGAGATGTGGATGAAGCCGATAAACTGGACAGGGACAGATACGACAAAACAACACTATTTATTTGACGCCCATAATAACAGCCTCACAAAGGACCGTGTTTCATTATATTATGACACAACGAAAGAGATTAAGTTCGATGTTTACTCGTCAACAGGGGTTTTAAGAAGCGCTAAAATAGATGTAAGCACATTTTTGGATTCAACGACATTCCGTCATTACGCGGGCACGTGGGACCAGTATAGTGTGAATTTATATATAAACGGTATACTGGCGGGCGATACCGCTTACACGGCAGTGTCCGACCAGAGGGCGGTCAATTTATCAATCGGAAGCAGCGCAAGAATAACAGGCCAGGCAGACGCCATAATCGATGAGGTCAGGATATTTGATGTCCTGCGCGACGATGCCGCGATTAAGGCGGACGCGGGCGGAGTATATGATTATAAAATGTATTTCGCGAATAGTTTTGATCCTTATGACGGCGGGAGCCGCCACCCGATAAATATGGAGAGCGATGCCTTTGATTCGAGTTTTGGGACGGATGTATCAAAAATGGAATGTTTGAAATGCCATCTCCAGCTTGAAAATGACACAACTTTATATCACAGGAGAACAGGCGGGCTTATAAAATTTGTTAACGTGGACAGCAGTATGGTCTGGAACCAGCGAACGTGGAAGTATGATAACAGCACAAAAGCAAATGTTACTAAATTCTGTTTGTCCTGTCATATGAGGCCGGACATCAATTTTGACACAATTACAAATTTAGGGGCCTCCGGATACACCTTCAGCGGTTCTTCTCCTGCTTATGGAGGGAAACCAGTCCAGCTAAGACCGTTAGACAGTACCGATACACCGGTATCAAAACCGGGTGGTGGAGTTTATTATCCGATAGATACTGCATCAGCCCATTTTGACTCAAGCTTCGGGTCAACCGCTGTCGGCGGGTTAAGCTGTACAGATTGTCATGACCCGCACGGGTCGATCAATAAGTCGATGCTGCAGGACTTCGAGGAGGCCAAGGAACAGAAAGATTATAACCGTGACGGGATAATGGCCCGCGAGATACAATATCTGGATAAGGAAAATGTCCGGCTGTATCAATTAAATGAAGAGAAATTCTGTTACTTCTGCCATAACGGGAGATTCAATACCACAGGCGTGAACCCGCCGGGAAGCATTCCGGGCGACCCGCTTTACTGGAAGATGAAGGACATTGAAAGTAAATTCGCATACCAGGGTGCCCATCATATGGTAGATGACGTGGAACAGGACGCGAATGATGTCAGGATAGAATGCACAAATTGCCATAACCCGCATACCGCGAAGAGAGATGCGGTTGTTCTTAACCCGCTGACAGGACAAAGGGCTTATGTAACTGCCACGGTCCTTATGAATACTTTTTGCGTAGGATGCCATGGTGACAGCACAATCAGTAATGTGATCCCGACCACGTGGGATGAGGGTATAAAATTCCCCGGGTCCATGATAAACAGGCCTGTCCCGGAATGGACCGGCAATTTATGGAATAAGTTCAATAAACAGTCAATGACTTCAGGAAATAAGCATTTCCAGAATGTTGAATGTGCGGCATGTCATGACCCGCATGGAACAAGCAACTACCGGCTGTTAAGTGAAACTGTTTTAAATAGATATACGGCCCTTGGCGGCAGCCCGTCAAGCCCGTCAACTACAAATGTCTACGGCCTGCAGTTAATGCTTCAACCCAAGCCCGACGGCAGGAAACGTTATGAGGTATACAGCACAACCTATGGCACGGTTGTCACAAATTACAGCATTAACAGATTCTGTTTTGGGTGTCATAATAAACCGTATGGATACGACCCTGATTACGCGAGCAGTTATATTTACCCCGGAGAAACCTGCTACAGCCAGTGGGATTTCGGGGTTGTAGACAGTTCATCGCAATGGACAAATTTTACAAAATACGATTCTATAATGACTGTGGGCGGCGCTTATAAATATATAGCGCCCGATGTTTATGGAAAAGATAAAGATTGTGATTACTGTCATAATCCTCATGGTTCAGATTCCACCCGTATACGCATGGTGCGGGACAATGTTCCGCAGGATCTGGACAGGAACTCGCAGACCTTCGGGGACCGTGTTGACAGCGCAATGTGGTTCCAGGACGGTTATCCTGCTACTGGAGTGGATTTCTGCCTCAGCAGGGGATGCCATGTTACGAATCGTTTTGCCAAATTGGGGCCAAGAGATCCAAATTATGTTCCTGGCGGGATGTCAACATGGTGGACTAAACCCTATGACCAGTTCAATTTGCTTACATATGGCACGTATGGCGCGTTGCCATTTTCCAGTATAAGACCGGGAAGCTTTAAACCGGATGGTATAGCATATACTACCGCGCGGGCGTCAAAACACCCGATAATGCCTTACGATGATTTTATAAACCAGGGAAATACGTTGATTTGTTTATCATGCCATACACCGCACGGTTCGCCCGGGAATACCGGATTGGCCGCGAGTTACGGCAGTAATTATGAGTCCACTTATCCCCAGGACGCCGCCGGGCTTCGCCGCGCGTATTATAGAAGAATATATTGGTGGCCTGTAACCTTCTGGAAACGAAGCAGTCCGGCCGACATTGCAATCGGGCATGCCTATGGCGGCACTCCTTCTAATAATCAGTTTGCAAATTTCGCAAATTTTAATTATGATTATGATGTCAACACCCTCCTGCAAAACGACGCATATTACTCACTTTTTGTCACCCGCAGAATAACAACATATTATAATCTTTATGGGACCCAGGAGATGCATCCTGATGGTGCAGTAGGCACAGAAAATCCTATGCGATACGGTGAAAAAGTTTTTAATCAGAATATTCCCTCGGCCGGAAATGATCTTTGCTATATGTGCCATCCTATGCCGGAAATTGCAGGAGCTACCGGCTGGCCTGAGACTACTTACATAGGAATTGATACCACAAAAACCCGTTTTGTAGGCCATGAGGCGGTAATAGGCGGTTCAAAAATAGGAGAGACTAAATTCGGGACAGGGAGCTCGGTAGGGAATATGGGCCTTAATCTTAGAACGTTCATCGTCCGGAGTGATTTTCATAAATTTACATGTTCAATGTGCCATGGCCCGCACGCCGCTACAAATGAAAAATTATTGACCAACAAATGTTATGCTTATAATTTCCGGAAACCGCCGACACTTGACACTCACGGTAATGATGTAGATAACAGGGGCCGTCCTTCCGTATATTGCCATCCTTATGACAATACAGGCCCGACAAACTGGAATTACAAAGTTAACTGGAAGGACACCGAGCCTGGAACAACATTCGTCGGGTGGAGAAATATGGTTGACACCACGAAGATGGATTTTGACAGGCCGCCGAACAGCATAGATACATTGTTTGTATATTTTAATACAACCGGTGTTTACGATACGAATACGGTAATTCCCGGGCTGAGTAATCTTTATGTAACATCCAGTGATTTTGATGTTGTCCTCGCATGGAGGTCCGTCTATGACAGTACAAGATGGATTGACCATTATAACGTATATCGCGGAGAGACTACACTTACCCAGGCAAATAAGGCCTATAAGACCAACCCGCCGGGTGTTACCATTAAAACATGGCCGGGATGGAATTACAGCTTTGTAAGCCGCATTTATGACAGCAATCTTACACGGCCGACCGGGGAATTTAATACATTATATACCATTGACCCGTCTTTTGCCCATACCCTTGGAAAAAAATATTATTATATTGTGGCCCCCGCGGATTCTTTTAATAATGAGGCGCTGACACCAAACTGCCAGGATACAGCAGGGTCTTATTACACAAGCACCAATACCGTTGCTCCAAGGCCGGTTACCGCCTTGAGCCTGACCCAGGAGACATACGACAGCGGAGGTTTTAATTTCAAGATGCGTTTTATCTGGCAGGACCCGGGGGATAATATAGCTACTAAAAATTATTCTTTATACTATAAAATAATAGATACTGCCCAGTTTAATCCAAGTTATTCTTCGCTTAGCGCTTATTTGACTGATTATATTGTAACTGTAACTGATACAAGCTTCAATACGGATATAATTTCTGCAATAAATTTCGGAGATTATTATGTTACTACTCATGCAAATGAAAGTACAATGGATTCAGACGCGGTAGTTCAAAGGAAAGTATATGTTTTAGGCATAAAGCCGGCCGATAATCAAAATAACACCGCGTCTCTTTACAGCATAAAATATATAAGAATAGCAGATCCTGTTCCATCCATGATAACTGATTTGAAAGCAAGGCCGGATATAACGGCTAATCTGACTGATACTACAAATAATAGATATAATGTCAGATTAGAATGGTCGGTCCCATGGGATAATGCTCAAAGCATAGAGTCTGCTTCTATCCCGATATACAAGATTTACCGTAAACTTAACGATCCTATTAACCAGATTGAGCTGAATACCTATAATTTGATAGACACTGCATTGACAACTATTGAAAATATAGCGGTTTTAACCGCCTATAATTCCGTGGCCCTTTCTCAATATAATTTTGGAAACGTTATTACGTATACGGATAATGTTGAGCCGAATAAGGTATATTATTATGCTGTAACCTCAATAGATAAATACGCGACTGCCGCGGCAAATCTCGCAGACACTGTTTATGGTTATACCACCGACCGCGCGGGCAGGTTATACCGTGAACAAATATTGCCGGGTTATAATACTAAACTACTTAGCCCTTTAAGCAGTAAATTTAAAACGGTAAAGTCAAATACTTCTTTCAGGTTCTCATTTAATGAAGCCACCTATGAAACAGCCTATTTTAAAGAATACAGGTTCTATGAACGTTTTGAAACGGACAGGGCCTGGAGGTTTAATTCCACTTATTTTGAAACTGCAATGATTCACGCGACCACTTCTGTCTGCTGGACGCCGGGTTCGGGCTGTCATGATGACAGGCTGAGTCACGGAGATACCTCAGAGTGCAGGGTTTGCCACCAGGGTAACGCGCGGGGCAGGCTTGATATAGATACCACTTATCCTGTAGGGACTTATTATTTTGCAGGTTCAATTGTTTATAATAGCGTCCGGATCATTATTGATGGAAGGCCGGCAACGGTCAATAACCTGGAATCACCTTTGAATGAAATAGCATCATTGACCGTTTACGATTTGATTCCTCCATCTCCGTTTAATTATTTAAATTACACACTTGTGCCGGAAAGGGAAAACGGTTACGATAGTGTCAGGCTCTCGTGGTCCGGAGGACGGGATACGACTAATTTCCAGAATTATATAATCAAGTACCGTCCCGAAATGGCACCCTACAACCAGTGGTTAAGCAGTTCATGGGTAACGCAGGACACCACAGTAATTAATACCTATCAAACCACCTGGACGGCACTGTATCCTACGCCGGACAGCCGATGGCAGTCTAGTCTGGCCCAGCCTAAATACGGCGATTTTATTTATAGATATGAAATACAGGCCTGGGATTCAGATTATAATTATTCGTCAATAAGTACTCAGATATCGACACGTCCGCCGTCCGGTGTTGTAGGCCCTGGTTTTAATTTGCAGGGACTGGCAGGACCTGAAATCAGGTTAAGCTGGACAAATATGTATAACCTCTCGTATGGAACAGATTATTCAGCGACAATAGGAGGATATAAACTTTATGCAAAAGAAACGGCCGGCACAATAGACCACATTTTTTACGGGACAACACTTAACATTGATACCGCTTATGGTATTAATTTGATAAAGACCATGACTCCGATACTTGATACTACAGCGTGGCCGCAGGGTAACCAGGCACTTAATTGTTATGTTACTGCAAGCAGCAACCAGCCTTACGCGTCGAACGCAAACGATGGAAGCTTAGCGTCACTGTGGCTTGCTGATGCTTATGATACGTTCTCGACAACATATATTATGTTTGATTTAGGTGCAAGAAAAGAAATAGCCACCATAACATATAATAATTCTATTGAAGGAATTAGTTTTGCGGTGGATAGTACCGATAGTTCCCAGGGTTATACTATATTGGTCGCTGATACAAACATGGTTTGGGAAACAGTTGTTTCTAAACCTGTAAATACCCCGAGGGGCGAAGTTGCATGGCCGAGAACAGGAGCTCTAACACCGATTCAATACATAATGGTAACCAATTTCAGCAGTTACGCCACTGATAATATTTCGGGAGCTGTAACTGAATTAAAGGCAAACTATCCGTCAGATACAACTACGACCGTGTTTAACCATGCAAATAATAATCCCTTGTTCAAGGCCCTTATCGGCCGCAGGTATGCCTATGGTATATATTTAGAAGATACAACAAGCGCCAAGAGCCGGTCGGCGTTTACAGGATCATCCTATTTAGTGCAGGATATTAACAGGCCGTATTCGGTTATTGACCTGGCGGCATACGGCTCAGGCAAGGACAATTACATACGTCTGAAATGGTCAAAACCGTACGATGATTCCGGAGGTATCGCACGTTATGAAGTATGGCGCAGGGAAGATAACCCGGACATTGTAGATAATAACGGATATGATTTCAATAAAAATGTGCGTCTCAGTTCAACATACACGACTGAATTTTATACGGACACAAGTACTCTTTCATCAAGCCCGTACTGGTATGCAATTTGTGCGGTAGATTCTACCGGGAACAGGTCTCTTTTTGCGGGTAAAAACTATTCAGTTTCTGCTACAAAAGGAAAAAATAAGGACACAACGCCGCCCGAACCGACAGTTTTGCAAAAACTTGATTACAGGAAAGTCAGGGACGGCGGCCCGGATGTTACTCTTGGCTGGAAGAGCACAAAAGATAAAAAAGATTACGACACGCTTGGCCAGGAGGACACTACTTTATATCCGATACCTTCAGATTCAACAATAGGGATCTCTATATATTCGATTTATAAGGTGGATTACGCACTGGATTCCACTCCTTTTGCCAATGAACTTGAATTGCTTGGCAGAAACACTTTTAACAGCGGCTATTCAACCACCCTGGGAGTTGTAGCTGATGGATGGAAGGCCGGGACATGGGGGTCGACTAATGTATTGGCAAGTATTGACAGCACGTTGTCAAGCCCTGCCCAGAAACTGAATATTTATAATTATAACGGTGATCCAAATGAACAAATAACAGCTAATCCAAAGTATGTCAGGAGCGCGGCATACCTTAAAACAACAGGCTACACATTTGAGACCTCAAGATACATTATCAGCGGCATGGAAACAGCAACTACGCATTATATATTTGGTTTATGGTTAAAAGCGGAAGGCCAGTTTGTGGCCCAGTACCCGGGTAATGTTTATGTTGATATAGCAACTAAATTAAATTCCGGAAATGAGTCAACTTATACCTTAATAGCGAGGAGGACAATTAAAAAACCCGGCTACAACTGGAAGTATTATATACTCAATTTTGTGACTCCGACAAGCGGCCTGGATTCTACAAATGAAAATGGTATTATGATTTGGGGAAATAATGACGGGAACATATGGATGGACAGCGCCAGACTGACATATCTGGGAAGACCGACAATAAGAAAACCTGAAACTACAACAGTTGACATGGATGTCTCGGCAAACCAGAATTATGTTTATGCCGTGACTGCCGTGGATTACCTTGCGGATAATAACCCGGATGACGGTTTTATCTATGACGGAAATGAGGGTGATTTTGAGAGCAGTATGATGATTGGTACTGATGAAAGAGAACCGTATTTTGATTCCGCGTATGAATCAATATGGGACAGTACGCCGTGGCTTATGCTTACTAATCCCGCCCGTGTATTTAAAACCGGCACCACTCCTACTATATCTTTTATGGAAGGTGCGACCCCGACTGATTATGTAACGGTTCAGTATGGAGGTAACGGGCTTATTTTTGATTCTGATAATATATTTAAAAACGGTGATTTTGTGAGTTTTAAAATGAAAATTATGGACCCGGTTACGAACCTGCCTGATACGACTATTTTGCAGGGAATAGGTTTTCTATATGTTGATTACAGCAGGCTGGATGTTACACGGTGGGGTGTTTATTCACCTGTCCCGCTTGGCGACGGGGAATACAAATACTATTTTAGAATCAGCACGGATGATTATCTATATTACACGGCGGGAATACCACAACTGCCGGACACACCCTATAATACTGCCACAGGCATGTATGAAAGCTTATCCAAGATTGTCATTTACGCTGTAGATAAAATGGGGAATGGGCCGTATTTTGACGATACTACCGGACTTGATACAACAGATAATAATCCGGACACTACTTATCGGTGTATACTTGATAATGAAGTCACGGATGCGCCCGGCAGCCCCGGAGGAGAGGAACCATAAAATTATATTGTGAAACAAAAAAAAAGAAAAAATGGTATAATTTAGTGAGGTATAATGTAATGAAAATAAATAGAATTTGTTTAGCAGCCTTAATGCTTTTGATGACGCTTGTTTCATCAAAGACAGCGCTTGATGTGAAAACAGGTGACCGCCAGGTGGAAATCAGATGGGCGCCGCCTAAATATAATCTCAATAAAGCGACAAAACTGCCTGATCCGACAAGGCCTGTTTATGACCTTTTTTTCTATGATGTTTACCGGAGAAGCATAGATGACCCGTTGGCACCATGGATCAAAATTAACAGGCAGATGATACCAAATTATCAACATTACTATGTTGATGTAAATTTGATTAATAAACGCCCCTATTACTATTATGTTGTGGCGTATGACTATGCTGGTAACCAGAGTCCTCCTTCAAAAACCGCCGTGGGTGTTCCCGGCCGTGGTATCGCGCCCGGCAGGATTACATCCTTGCGGGCATGGAGCACTGAAAGCGGTATCGTTGAGTTAGAGTGGGGAGAAGCGACTGATAAAGATAATAATATTGATGTATACCAGATTTACAGGGACCTCACAGAGATTAAGGAAGAATATCTGGCCGATATTATGAGAGGGCGTCCCTCGCGGTATCTTCCCGTTGCTTCTATTTCAAAAAATAAAGCAGTTAATGGAATATTTCGTCATTCGGACATAGGTTTACCTAACGGGACCATATATTATTATGGAGTAACCGCGCTGGACCTGGATAAGAATGAAGGAAAGGCGTCTAATACTATAGGAGTAAAAGTTTTTGGAGTGGATATTGTTCCTCCTTTTGTTGAGAGGATTAATCATGATGCGGTGGATAAGCCTCTTAAAGCAGGTAAAGTATTAATGGTCACAAGTACCGGGGAGTCCGGCAATAATGTAACGTTTGACCTGGTAAAATGGCCTGAGAACAATGTTGTAAATTTACCAGCGGGGCCTGTTGAAAATAGGCTGATGCGGGTGGCCTCGCAGCCCGGTATGTATTTTGCGCTGGAAACAGTAACGGTTGATTACCCGAATAATGTTTCCATCCTGCCCCGTGTTTATTATTCTGATCCTGCCGGGAACAGCGCATATATGCTGTCTGATACATCAATGCCCATTAAAATCGATACAGTTCCGCCTGAAAGAATTAGCGCTCTTAGCGGCATGGTTGAGGAGTATACAGTGAAATTGTCATGGCCGGATGTTACTGAAAATATTCCAGGCTTTCGGGTCTACAGGTCATATTCCGCGATCAGTGAAACAGCAGCGGTGCTTGATACAAATAATATCATAAGCGGTAAAAAGCTTATTAGAAAGGACAAAAAAGATTCAAGTGGATTTTTGCATTTCATAGACTATAACCCTGTTCCGACAGAAACTTATTTTTACGCGGTCACATCGGTTGATGAAGCAGAAAATGAGAGTGTTTCCAATAATTTGGGCTTTACAATCCCGGATATCACAGGGCCTCCCGCAATTTATAGCGTGGCAGAAAATACGGTAAGCGCTCCGAAAAAAGCGGGAAGCGCTATTTCTATTACTATAAAGGGTGAACCGGGGAAGAAATATGAAATTAAAAATAAGGTTTATGAAACAAAGGCGTATTTTAACATATTAAAAAATGATAGTGTTATAGTGGAAAAAACAGGGATAAACGAGATTTTAATCGGGGACAGGCGGACAGGGACATACGAGGGGAGCTACATAGTTAAAGACACCGATGAGGTTGAGTCTGCGCAGATAACAGGTTTTCTGGTCGGGCCTTTCGGACATGAAACAACGCTGCTTTGCTCTACATATGTGACCCTGGTTGGCGTATCCAGCGATACTACGGCCCCTGTGATACAGGAGATAACAACTGAACCTGTTTACACTAATATGGACGGGATAGTCCCTGTTTTGTCAAATGAACGCAGGCAATACCTGGTTGTAAACAACGAACTAAAAGTCACCTTGATAGGCGAGCCGGGAGGAGTGGCCTATTTTGATATTGGGACAATGAGACGGAATATACGAATGACGGAAGACCCGAATAATCCCGGTATATACAACGGGAGCTATAGAATCATCCAGGGCGACAGGATGAACCCCGTCAGCATAACCGGTTATCTTGTGGACAGAAACGGCAATATGTCAAATAAAATCCAGGTAACAAGTTATAAGATTGATACAATAATAATTGTCAATATGGATAGAAGTACAGAGGAAATTTCTACTAATGAAAATGATGCTGATGAAGCAAGGAAATCTGTTATTACTGCCACATTGCGCGACAGGCATAATAACGCTTTGAAAAACAGGGAGGTAGAATTTCATCTGGTCGGCGGTTATGGAGATATGAATCCTTTAATAGGGGTTACTGATTCAAAAGGCATGGTTGTGTCCACATATACAGCCGGCTATGTAGTTGAAACGGGATATATTGCCGCTGAGGACCGTTCTACCGGTTACGCAGGAGTAACATATGTTACTACTAAAAAAACAGGGACGGTGAATATTCTTCTGGAGGCCCTGACTCCCACCCCCGGGCAGCCGCGGACAAGTAACGGGACGGCATATATTTCTTTAAGGGCGAAGCCGTTAAGGATAGAAGCCAATGGGAAATCGGTTTCTGTTATCAGCGCGTTTTTAGGTTATATCGGAGATGACCAGATAATCAATGATCCATATAGTGAAGATTATGAACCGGACACCAATAAATTGGACCGTGATAAACCTATTGAAAATGTGGAAGTTAAATTCTTAATCCGTGATTATATCGAGGACTATAAAAGGCCGGAATACTACGGTCTCCCGAAGGCCGAAGAATTGGAATTAAAACGCGGGAAGATTGAAATAACCCAGCCTTTTACGGATAAAAATGGCGAGGCAAAAGCAGTTTATACCGCAGGGACAAAGACCGGTCTTACCATAATCCAGGCAATTGCCCCGGAGGCGCCGGGAGGTCCTGTGGGAGAGACAATTGGTGTAGTTTTACTCGCGGGAGGAGTCAGGTATCTCCTTATTGAGGCAAGGCCTATTGGAACTCCGGCCAATCCGATCAACAGCCCATGGGGAGAAGTGGAAGGAAGCGCCCAGAACAGCAAAATTAAAGCTGACGGCCAGGAACGGGCGCAGATAAAAGTCATATTGCTTGATAGTTTCGAAAATCCTGTTCCTGAAATAAAAGTATATTTCTCCTGTGATGTAGGACAGGTTTTGGATGAGGGGAACGGTTTGACTAATAATGAGGGTAAGGCTTATGCCACCTATACGTCTCCGATATTGCAAAATGGCGGCATTGCCCACGTCAGCGCGAAAGTGACATCTGTAAATCCATTGGAAGAGGGTCTTGTGAGTTTTAATATTGGTAATAAAAGAATGATTGAAGATGTATTAGATGTTGACGATATAGCGGTTGCGAATAAGAATTATTGGAACGCAATTAGTTTTTTTGAGTCAACATCTGCCGGGTATCCCTATGAGCATTTAATTTACCCGTTAGCTGCCAGGAAATGGACCATAGAAGAACAGGAACGCGCTTATCCTGATATGATATGGAATGACGATATGTTATATGTTATGGGATATACGTATGAACTTCTGGAAGGTTATGATACGGCAGTTATACGTTATAATGAGGTAATAGATTTCTATTTTGGAGGGACATGGGCGGATAATGCCAATTTCAGGAAAGGGCAGGTTTATGAAGAGCAAGGTAAATTAGAGCAGGATGAAAATAAGCGGAAAGATTATGTTGATAAAGCGTTAAGCGCTTATGAAAACCTGGTTTATAAATTTGACACAAGTAATTTAGCGGATAATGCCATGTTCCAGATAGGCAGGATTTATGAACAGAAAGAATTTTATCCAAAGGCAATTGAAAGTTACAGGAAGCTTATTCGTGAATATCCGAATAGTGATTTAGTAAATTACAGCTGGTATAGTATAGGCCAATGTTATGAACAGCTGGGCCAGAAAGAAGAGGCCATCAACGCTTATCAAAGAATTTTTGCCCCTTTTAATGATTTAATTTATAAGTTAGCCCAGGAGGCTTTAAAGAGGCTGAGAGGATATTAAAAAAATAAAGGCTTGGTTTTACTAGCAGGTTGCCTTTTACGATGGTAACCTGATAGTGCTCTGGCAAGTTAATTTTTGATAGATAGAATGCCCCAGATTTGAGACAATTTCGACGAAGGACGACGCGATGTATCCGCAGTGATACATCAAGGAGGAGTGAGGAAGAAATTGGCCAAAGATGGGCATTCCCGAAGGGCAGGGCTCTTTTGCCCTGCTTCTGCGTTGCTCGTCGCTTACCATACCACAGAGGGTATGCTGCGCTCCGAGCGCCTTGAATCAGGACAAAATAGCCTCTGCTATCTATCAAAAATTAACTTGCCAGAGCACTAGTCTTATTTATCCCGCCAGAAAGTTCACAAAAGGCTTAAATGTTGACAAAAAGGCTTGGTGACCGGATTTACCAATTTTTTAAATCCAGAAAATTAGCAGTAAGTTTATTGTTCTTATTGGCAGTAATTGCAATTTTTGGCACAATATTTAATCGCGGAGAAATTGATTCCGGGGTGGCCCCCCTGGATCCTTCAATATGGCTGTCTTATTTTGAAACAGGTGAATTTTATCATTCCCCTATATTTATTTCAGCAATAGGTTTATTATTTGTTAATTTAACTGTTTGTACTTATGACCGTTTAAAATCAAATTGGAGAAAATTGACAGGGGTATCTTATGCGGTTGAAGACAATTATATACTTAGTTTACCTTTTCATTTTTCATGCTTAGCTCCCCAAAACCCCCTCTTTTTAAAAGAATTTTTGTCATCTGATGGTTATAAGATTTATAATAATGAAGGAATATTTTACGGAGAAAAGGGGAAAATTCATTCATGGGGGACATATATTACACATTTCAGCATTATTTTAGTTATTATAGCCGGGACAATCAGCGCGTTATTCAGTTATGTCGGCACTGTAGGTATATTTGAACAAAAAGAGACAGATACTTATTACAACTGGACGAAAAAAAAATATCAGGTTCTGCCTTTTACAATCAGGGTCGAAGACCTGAATGTTGATTATTATACACCTGTAATTGAGGCGGAAATAGGGGACAAAAGAATTTCTTTAAAAAAAGGTGATGAAATATTTTACAAAAATGATAAAATTGTCTTTTTCGATTTTTTGCCGGACAGCATGGTGATGAATAATGAAGTATATTCTATTTCCGAATTTATGCATGACCCGGCAGTCCTTTTTAAAATTTACCGGGACGGGAATTTTATTTCAAATTACTGGATTTTTGCTAAAGATACAGGTTACCGGAATAGTATGCCGCTGCCTTATTCCATTAAAGTATTAAATAATCTATATCTCGTTAAAAGCAGCGAGAGCCTTTTAAATATAATTGAGAACGGGGAAATAAAACTAAGAGAATCCGTCAGCCCTAACAAATCCATAAATTATAAAGGGCTGAATATTTATTTCTGGGGATTTAACCAGGACGCGTATAGGAATTATTTTACAGGACTTCAACTCAGTTATGAGCCGTGTTTATGGTTTACATGGGCCGCTTTAGGCGGGGTTTTGTGCGGGTTGTGTCTTACCTTTTTTATTTCCTCTGAGAGAGTTTGGATTAAATATTCTTCCGGCCAAATTTTAATTGGCGGGAAAACCAGCGGAGACAAGGAAAAATTCAATGAAAGAATGCAAAATTTGGTTAATAAAATAAAAAGGAATTTATGAAAAAAATAATATGGATGACAATTTTTTTTATAATAAATGCCGGATATCACAGCTTTTGTGAAGCAAAAAGCCGGAAGATAGAAAATACTGAAATTCCCGATGGTCTGGGCCGGGTTGAAGCTTCTATCAGGGATTTATCCGGGAACCCGATGCAGGGGAGCAGGTTATACATTTATTTGAATAACAATGCGGATTTTCGCGGGCCCGCGGACCATATTTCTGATATGACCGATGATAATGGTGTGGCAGAAATTAATTTAAGACCGGGAAGATATTTTATTATCGCCAGGAAAAGGGCGAAAGAAGAAGATGTGGGGCCCCTGAAAGAAGGCGATTTTTCCGGCAGGTTTGATAAAAATCCGGTAGAATTAAAATTGAAAGATATTGTAAAAATTGAGATACTGATGGGAAAAATCGAAGGGAAAATGCTGCTGTCCCCGTTATCACCCAATACCTCCATTTTTATCGAGGGTGTGCTGAAAGATGAAAGAGGCGGCCCTGTCCAGGGCGGTTATGCCATGGTTTACCGTTCTAAAGAAATAAACGGCCGGCCTGATTATATGTCGAAACCGTCGGATAATGAGGGAAGATTTAAAGTAAATATTGCTGAAACAGGCAGGTTTTTTATTATTGGAAGAATAAAATACGGCGGCCCTCCGAAATTGGAGGAACTTTATGGAAATTATAATGAAGAAGGAATTGAAATAAAAATTGATGATAAAATAAAAGATATAGAGATTATTTTGAAACCGTTTGATATAGATTTGGATACTTTAAATAAGTAAAAAAACATGTTAAAAGACAGTTTTGGCAGGGAAATTAATTATTTACGTATATCTCTTACTGACCGGTGTAATCTGCGCTGTATATATTGCCTTCCCAAAGAAGGGGTAAAATTAATATCTTCTTCTGAAATTATGAGTTATGAAGAGATATTGCGTTTTGTCAGAATCCTTGCGGGATTGGGTGTAAACAAGGTAAGACTTACAGGGGGGGAACCGCTTCTTCGCCTGGGTATTGTGGATTTTATTAAAGAGATAAAAACCATCCCGGGGCTGAAAGATTTAAGCCTGACTACAAACGGCGTGATTTTCCAGGAAAAAGTCGATGGGCTTTTTAAAGCGGGGTTGACGAGAGTTAATATAAGTGTCAATACATTAAAAAAAGAAAAATATGAAAGCATTACCGGCAGTAAAAATAATCATTTTATTAAAATTATTAAAGGCATAAATGAAGCGCTGGATTTGGGAATAAACCCTGTTAAGATAAATGTCGTGGCGTTAAAGGGAATAAATGATGATGAAATCCCGGATTTTGCAAAATTAACAAAAGACAAAAATCTACATGTCCGGTTTATTGAATTCATGCCCATTAAGGAAAGGGAGATCGACTGGCATGGCAGTTTTATCCCGGTGGAAACAATTAAGTTAATTATCGAAAATAAATATGGTAAACTTATACCGGTCAATAAAACCGATAAAAGCCCGGCTGATTATTTCAGGTTAAAAGATTCAAAAGGGACAATAGGGTTTATAAGCCCGATTTCTTTATGTTTTTGTGAAAAATGCAACCGTTTAAGGTTGACCGCGGATGGAAAATTGCGTTTATGCCTTTTCTCAGATACTGAGGTTGATATAAAAAATATGATAAGATCCGGTGCAGATGAAAAAGATTTGGCTGATATGGTGCAGAAAGCCCTTTTAACCAAACCTAAACAACATAATTTGAATGTTAATAACGATTTTTTTACAGAATGCCGGAGGACGATGGCTGAGATTGGAGGGTAAAATAAAATGCAGAAGTCAGAAGTCAGAAGTCAGAAGTTACGAGCAACGGGCAACGAGCAACGAACAACGAGAACATTATCTCATCTGGATGGAAGAGGTAAAGTCAAAATGGTTGATGTCGGGCATAAAGATGTGACCGAGAGAGAGGCAATTGCTTCGGGTGTTGTCCGAGTAAGTCCTGAAATAATAAAGTTAATAGATAGAAATAAAATTGCAAAAGGGAACGTCCTGGAAACAGCAAAAATCGCGGGAATAATGGCCGCGAAAAAAACACAGGAGCTGATCCCGCTGTGCCATCAGATTAATCTGACGCATGTCGGCCTGGAATTGGAAATGGATAAGGCAAATAACAAAATTAAAATACAATCTTTTATAAAAACAAAAGACAGGACCGGTGTGGAAATGGAGGCCCTGACAGCGGTAGCTGTCGCGGGACTTACGGTTTATGATATGTGCAAGGCAGTTGACAAAAGTATGGAAATCGGAGAAATCAGTTTAGTTTTTAAAAAGGGAGGAAAAAGTGGAAGTTATGCCCGAAAAGAAGCCTGATATAATTACCGGCGAGGTGGTTTCAGTAAATATAAGCTCGGAAAAAGGCGTAAGTAAAAAAAGGGTCGCAAAAATTTTACTGAAAGAAAATTTTGGCGTTGAAAATGATGCTCACGCAAAGACGCCGAACAGGGAAGTAAGCCTTTTAGCCGTTGAATCAATTTTTAAAACGAGAAAGAAAAAACTCGCTGTTAATCCCGGCGATTTTGCGGAGAATATAACCACCAGAGGCATAGATTTAATGCATCTGCCCCCTGGAACAAAACTCCAGATTGGGAAGGCTTTGCTTGAGATAACGCAGATTGGAAAGACATGCCATTCCCGGTGCCAGGTTTTTTATAAGGTTGGAGATTGTGTGATGCCAAAAGAAGGCATTTTTGCGAAAGTTTTGCATGGCGGGGAAATAAAAGTAGGAGACATGATTATATGCACAACAAATTAGCCCAGGGCGTTTATTACGAAAACCGCGAACCGGTCCTTACATGGGATAATATTGCCGGTTATCCCGGGATTAAGGAAAAGGTTAAACAATTGGTTTCCCTGCCACTGGTATGCGGAAGCGAATTGGAAAGACAAGGAATACAGCTTCCCACCGGCGTAATGCTCTGGGGGCCGCTGGGGGTGGGTATAAAAATGATGGCGGAGGCCGCCGCGAGCCACGCAGAGGTGAGGCTGGTTTATGTTTCCGGCCGGGAAATTTTAGGCAAGCCGCGTGATCTGCAGGAGGCATTTAAAACCGCCCGTCTTAACCGGCCGTGTGTTCTTTTTGTTTCGGATACCGAGTGGCTCGCGCCCCAGCCGCATGCTGATTATTCATGGCCATTACCCCCTTCAGGGGGAAGGGGGGCACCTGAAGGGGGAGGGTGTTTCAGCCGCGGTAAACCTTCTGCCTTTGCCGACAGGGAAATGACTACTGTATTTCTGGAAGAGCTTGACAATATTTCAGGAATAAGAGATATTGCTTTGGCTGGCTCATGCTACCGCATTGATGCGGTCGACCAGTGCCTTTTTAAGGAAAAATCAAGGTTTAACAGAAAAATATTTGTTCCCCCTCCTTCGTCCGTTGACAGGGAATATATGTTTAAATTTTTTGTTAATAAAATAAATCTTGCGGGAAAAAATAAACTGGATCTGGAGAAATTTGCCAGAAACACTGAAGGTTATACCGGCTGGGACATAGAAAATTTGTGCAAAGACGTGGTTCTCCAGGCTGTGCAAAATAAAAGCGGTGAAATAAAAGAGGAGTATTTTAATAACGCTTTATTAAAAATTAAACCCTGGCTTACAAAAGAAATGACAAAAAAATATTTTGAGCTTTATGAACAGGATTGCCCCCATTATTATCACTTTTAAAGTCCATGTGTGACTTTTTTTTGAAGGTTTTGCCTGATTTTTGCGGAATTAATCCGCCTAAGGCTGAGACTAAAGCAAAAAATCAGACAAAACCTACAAATATCTTAAAATTAGTCGCACACACAGCGTAAACCTGATAAAAAATGAATTTTAGATTTTTCTTGCCTGAAAAACGCCATTTACCCGGGATATTCATTGTTTCCTTAACCACAATTTTCTATGAAATATTATTAACGCGTATTTTTGCCGTTATTATCTATTATCATTTTGCTTCCCTGTCTATTGCCCTTGCCCTTATGGGATTAAGCATCGGAGCTGTATTTTATTATTGGACACAGAACTATGCCAGGAATAATTACACTAAAATTGTTTTCTATTCTTTTATCTTTTATTGTATTAGTTTTATTTTTGTCTTTTTGATGCTTTTTTTCCTGTCATTAAATGCTGAAAAAGTATCAAACCTGCTTAATTATTTCCGGCACCCTTTTTACAGGCCGTCACAGATAGTATTGAACAATCCGGGAATATTCTCACTTTTTTTGATGTGGATTAGTTTTTTTTTCATGCTTTTACCCTTTGTTTTAAGCGGATATTTATCAAGCCTGTTTTTGACCGTCTCATCTTTTGAGATTGAAAAAACATATTTTTGGAATTTGTTTGGCGCAAGTTTGGGCTGTATTTTAATTTTTGTTTTGCTTCCTGTTTTCGGCGGCCCGAATTTATTTATATTTATAGCTGTTTCCGGAATAGGTTTAGGGTTTTTATCGCTTTCTTTCTCAAAAACAGAAAAAGTATTTTTGGCAGTATTATTGATTATAATATCAGTATTATTTATATATTCCGTTAAAAGTAATCCCGCGAAAATAAATTTTGTAAGGTCAAGGTTTCAAGATATATTGAAAAGCCGGTGGAATTCTTACTCCTACGTTGCGGTTTATCCGTTCCAGGATGATATGGAAATAGGCAATTTATGGGGTTTGAGCTCCGTGTATACAGGTTTTGTCCCGCCCCACTTAAATATGGTTGTTAATGAAATAGACTACACCCCGATAATAAATTTTGACGGGGATTTATCAAAGCTGGAATTCCTTAAATATGATTTAATATCATTGCCATACTATTTGCTGGAACAGCCTGAAGTGCTGATAATCGGCCCCGGCGGCGGCAAAGAAATTCTCCTCGCGAAATTTTTTAACTCCAGGAAAATCGATGCCGCGGAGATAAATCCCCTGGTTATTGATTTTGTTGATAACGAATTTAAAGAATTCAGCGGGAGCCCCTACAGCTTGGAAAATGTTGCCGCGATTGTAGATGACGGGAGAAACGCAGTAAAAACAGGCGGTAAAAAATATGATTTAATTACCGCCACGCAGGTTTACGCCTATCTTGATCCTGTTGCGTCAGCATTCAGTTTCACGGAAAATTATCTTTATACGAAGGAGGCGTTTATCGATTATTTAGATCACCTTAACCCGGGAGGCATGATAACGATAATCAAGCCCTTTGTCCCTGAGGAAAAACTCAGGATTTTTTCCCTGGCAAGGGCATCGTTGGAAACAAGGGGTGAAAAGGATTTTTCAAAACATTTGATGCTTTTGAGGGAACGCGGCATGAATATTTTTGTAATGAAAAAAGAAAGGTTCACACAGGAAGAGATTGGGAAAGTAAAAGAAATCTGCAGTGAGAAACAATTCGATATTTTATACTATCCGGGTCTTGAAGGCGAAGGTGACTTGTTTGATTTTATAAACGCAAAAGATGAAAAGGCCTTCTATAAAAATTATCCTCTGGATGTCCGCCCGAGCACCGATGACCGGCCCTTCTTTTCCACATTTTTAAAACCGGTGGATTTCTGGCTGGGGCACTGCCCGAAGGAAAAAAGGGATTTCCCTTTAAAAGTGGTTTTTACATTAAGAAAATTTTTATTGATATTCTTATTTATAAATCTGCTGCTGATTGCGGTTTTTGGTTTTAAAGAAAGAAGTATCGCAATTCCGTCATATTTTTCTTTTCTCGGGATAGCATATATGCTTGTGGAAATTACCCTTATCCGAAAATTTATATTTTTACTGGGGCACCCCGTTTACGCGGTTTCACTTATTCTTTTCAGCCTGCTTTTATTCAGCGCGGCGGGGAGCCTGGCAAGCAAAAAAATGGAAGGCCTTTTGAAGCGAAAAGCAGCAATTTTTATCTTTTTATTTTTTTTAATACTGTTTTACAGCTATCCCCTGGACAGTGTATTTAACAGTTTTATTCCACTGCCTTATTATCTCAAATATATCCTTACTATATTTTTGCTTTTCCCTCTGGGCTTTTTTATGGGGATGCCTTTCCCATTGGGAATAAACGCGCTTAAGGAAAGCAGATCCATTTCTTATGTATGGGCGGTCAACGGAGCAAGCTCGGTATTCGGCTCACTGCTTGCCCTGGTCTTGTCAATGAGTATCGGCTATAACCTGACTATTCTTCTGGCAGGGCTTGTTTATCTTTCGGCGGGATGTCTTGCAAACAGGAATATTTAGTTTAATATTAGCTAATAATATTTTTCAATTACTGTCATAGGCATTAGAGTGTAATGAACAGTTATGAAATTTTATTTTTTTCTTTGGTGAATGGGTTATATCCAGAAGACCATCAATAGAAATATCTTCATCAATTAAAGGCCAGTGGATGCCATAACCTGAAGGAGAAATTTCAAATTTATTTCTTTCGATAGTGCTCGCTTTGGATAATCTCTCCGAAATTTCTTTGAGTTGGTATGTATGTTCTTTATCATCAATATTTATTATCAATTTATTCCCAACTATTTTGATATTTTTTATTTTATGAATCTTATCCATTTAGTTTTTCCTTTTTTGAAAATCTTTCCATTGTTGTTCAATATATTCAAAATGTTCAAAGATGATTTTTTTAATTTCTCTTTTATCTTTTCTACTCATATTATAGGCAAAAACCTCTTCTAAGTCAAATTCACTAACAAGGAGCCAATATTTACATTCTTTTTCACTTTTCCTGCAATGGATATGAATTGGTTCGTTTCCTTCATTAGCATAAAAAAATAATCTCCAGCCTAATATTTGTAGAATTGTTGGCATATTATAATATAATACTTAGAGTTTATTTATATCTTTTTTCTTGTCGATTGAATTTTATAAACGAATTATAGCATATATAAAATAAATATTTTACTGTTTTTAATACGGTTTATATTGACTGAATTTGGCTTTGCAAAAAATAATAATATTTTCTAATCCCCATCCCGCAAAGATCGCGAGAAAGGGCAGAAACAGGAATCTTTGCCTGGCGTCACCGAAAAATACGAGGGTGGTTATCTGGGAATAAAACAGGACAAGGTAAAGAAGAAGAAAAGTCCGCTTTTGCCTTAGAGAAAAAATAAACCCGGAAAAAACAAGGGCCGGGAAGGAAACATAAAATAACAGGTCAATTAATTTTAACTTGACCGGTATCGCGGGCCAGCGGGTATGGGGACTCCAGTACTGCCAGAAGCAGTAAATTTTTCGAGGTAATAGTTTGATGAAGGGAAGCGGGTTATCTTTAATCCAGATAAGCCCCTGCAGGTAATATTTTCTGTCGGCTTCCTTTTCGCTTAAGCCTGAAGAAAAATTCCCAGGGTCAAGTTCGGAAAGATACATGTTTTGCCACGTGTCTCCCTCCCATTTTGTCCAGTCTCTTTTTTCATCCCCCTGCGGTATCCCCTCGGAATAATAGAGGCGGGGTGAACCGCTGACAAGGATTGCGTCGCCCTGTGCCTGGGGATTATTGCCGGCAAGGAACATCCTGCCCCCGCCCGTAGCGATGGGGATAAAACCGTTAAAAATTTTCCAATTTCTTATCATCCATGGTGCTATGACTGTTAATGTCGTTAAGGTAATTATTAAAAATATTTTAGCCGCCTCTTTTTTTGGAAATTTTAAAAAGGCCCATAGAGGAATAATAAAAAGAAAAGAAATAAAATTGGGGCGGGTCAGGTTAGTCAATCCGAGAAAAAGCCCTGATGCGGCCTGGTTGAAAAAAGACGGGGTTATTTCCGTCTTTAAAAGATAATAGATTGTCAGCAGGGAAAAAAGAACGCATAGATTTTCAGTTAAAAACCAGCCTGAGACATAAATATAAGAGGGAATGATGCTCAGGATTATTAAAGAAAAATAAGGGAACAGAGAAAAGTTGTCTGTTTTTGAAATATTCCGAAGGAGGTTTTCAGAAAACATGAATGTGAAAATGCAGGTTAAAACAGCTAAAAAAATATGGCCTATTCTGGCCATGGCGAAATTATGCCCAAAAAAAAGGTAGATTAAAGCAATAAAAGCAGGGTACAAGGGAGGTTTTTTTGCAGTCGGAGCGTCCGGATTGGAACCATACCCTCCACCTTGTGAAAGATTATAACCCACTTGTTCAAGAAAATAACCATGGGATTCCGGTGAAGAGTAAAAACCGGTAAAATAGTAAATATACAGGAAACGCAAAAGAAAAGCTAAAGACAGAATTAATAAAAACCAATAGTTTTTTTTCATTTCAATATCCCAAACCCCTCTTTATCTCCCCTTATCAGGGGAGAAATTATGAACTATCCCCCTGATAAGGGGGATATGGGGGTTAATAAAATTCTTCGACGACAATATCGATATTTTCTCTGATTTCATTATCTTTAATATTTATTATGTGTTCAGTTGTCCCGTTATATGCGCCGACGAGATCTCCCGGGGCGAGAGGCCCGCCGAAGGTATTTCTTGCGCCCAGGTAATAATTTCCGCCGCGGCTTAGAAAGATTTCGTAAAATCCGTCTTTTTGCGTCACAACAGAGCGGTATAAAGGTTTTCCTATCATTTGTGAATCCTGGTATACAAACGCGTAAATTCCTTCTTTTGGCCTGCCTGATTTATCTTTAATTGTTCCACTGATAATCGTTTGGGTATTTGGTTTTATCTCACCCTCCAGTATGCTTTTTAATTTCCCGGGGTCTATTGTTTCTAAAACAATAGACCTAAGATTTGTGTAATTATTTATTTTGACTTCCACAGGGTTCTTTTCATAGTCGGTGTTTAAATCGCCTTTTTTTAAGCCTCCGAATTTATCTTTATTTGCTCTTTTCCGGGCGGTAACATAATATTTGCCCGCGGGTAAATCAAGCAGGAAATTTCCGGCTTTGTCCGGCTTTGTCAAAGCATGATAAGACGGTCCGCGCAAGTCACTGTCGCTGTTTAAATAAACATAAATAAATACACCTTCCATATTATCCGCTCCTGAAACTATTTTACCTTTTATCCCTGTGTTTTTTGGCGAGGCTGCCAGAGATTCAGTTTTAATTTCTTCCAATTCAAGGTTTATATCAAGCCATTTGTTTTCCTCGACGGTAATAGGATTTTGATTGTAATTTACCTGGTAATCTCCAATCCGTAAAGGTCCCGTCGAGGCGTAATTCCAGCGTTTTCGCGCTAAAAGAAAATACTTCCCTGGCTTTGGAGAGATTGAGTATTCTCCGCCGCGTTTGGTTGCCTCAGAGATAGCAGTGTATTGTTTTTTATAACCGGTATCTTCGTCGTTATAAAGATAAACGAATGCGAAGTCTATAGGTTTGCCCTGGTAAGTTACAACGCCTTTTACTCCATAATTTTTAGCTGGTTTTTTCTCCGTGGATTTTTGGCAGCCGCTGAATAAAATAAAAATATGGACAAATAAAATTATTGTTTTAAAAATGTTATTTTTCATATTGCCCTTTTTTTAATCTTGTTAAGGTATTTTTTGCGGAATATATTCCAAGTGCCGAAAAAATAAGTATAAAGCTCCCGACCCGCATTCTTTGCTGTATATCTCCGAAGTGGTATAACGCTATAATAATCTGGTGAATGATAAGGAGATATAAAAAAATATAATTTTTCCATTGTTTTATGCTTGCGGCGATTCCAAGCAAAAAAAACGGCAGGATGATAAGTTCGAATAAAAAAGAAATGTTCCTGAAAGTGTTTGATAAAAAGGGGCTTACTGAATGTTTTGAAAAAGGGTGCCATAAGATTAAAAATTTTTTCCCAAGCAGTTTAAAATATTTAATGGGATTGTTTTTAATCCAGTCTATCGCGAGTTTAAAGTAACGTCCGTTAATTTCAGGTTCAGACAATGTGTCTTTTTTATTGAGAACGAGTTCCTGAAAAGGATATCCCATTTTTTCCGACAACTCTATCCAATTGGATGCATCGTGCCACCCGGGTTTCTGGCTGTCAAAAAAGAAGCGGGCTGAGCCGATCCACGGGAGCCAGTTACCGTCGGCCCTGGGATTGTTCCCGCCCCAGAAACGGACGCCGCTTTCTGTGTTATTGTAGATAACTTTTTTAAAAGCAATATAATTGCGCGCCATCCAGATAGAAACGGGGATAAATATTCCAAGAGTTATCAATAAGGCGTTTTTTAGCCGGTTTTTTGGGAATTTATAATATGCCCATATAAAAGGCAGAGGGAAATAAAACGCTGTTCCATATTGAACTGAAAGGGTCGCGAGGCCTATGCATAATCCACAGGCCAGAAATACCGGAGGTTTCAGTTTTTCCATGGGCAGTGTAAGAAGATATACACCCAGGGCCAGGGTAAAATACATGAATGTGTTTGAAAGCACCCACCATGAATTATAAATTAACAAAGGGGAAATGGCCGCGAGCGCTGCGGAAATTAAGCCGGTTTCTTCATTGACGGTGTTTCTTGCGATAAGGTAAACCAGGAAAGGTGTAAGGCTTGAAAAAATAATAAGGAAAATCCTCACGGCGGTATAATTATGCGTCCCGAAAATTTTATAGATCAAGCTCATAATAAGTATGAATGCCGGCGGTTTTTTTGCAGTGGGAATCCCGGGGTAAACCGAGTAACCATGGCCCGTTGCAAGATTATAGGCAACCTTGTCGAGGACGATACCGTCGATTCCCGGCGTGGCGTTTATATCATAGAATAAATTAAACGCAATACGCAGGCAGGACGCAAGTGTTATGAGAAAGATGATATGTTTCAGGTTTGTTTTATTGGTATTTTGTTCCATAATTCACTTAATTTCCCGATTGCGAGAGCGGCGAATATGCTAAAGAAAGGAGTTATCACAAGCCTTTGCTGGGCATCGCCGTAATATATTAAAGACCCGATAATAGAATGTATAACAGCCAGGTATATAATTAAATATTTTCTCCATGCAGTTAGTGATAAGCAGGCACCATAAATAAAAAGCGGGAAAATAAAACAGTAAAATATAACAGCGGCCGTCCTGTAATTACCCGGTATTCTGGGAAACGCAGAGTGCGGATTGTACGGTTCAAAGAAATGATAAAGTTTCTTAGGAAGGAGTTTTAGAAAGGACAGGGGATTTTCCCTTATCCAGTCAAAACCCGCTTTATAATTCAATAAGTTGATTTCATAATCATTATAGTCTTTTTTATCGCTGAACAGGAGGTCCAGCCAGAGGTAATCTGCTTCACCAGCCCATGTCTCGAAGTCGGGAGAACCACCCCATCCCCGTCCGGAACCCGAGAAATAAAACCGGGGGGAACCGCTTGATGGCGTCCAATACCCTTGAGCCCGCGGATTGTTTGAACCGCGGAACCTATACCCGCCGTTTGTGACAATAGGGATAAATTTTTTATAGGCGATATAATTCCGTATTGTCCATATTGAAACAGTCAGAGTTGTAGATAGAAATACTAAAGATGCGATTTTCACGGCATTTTTACGGTCAGGCCGGAAAATAACAAGTCCCCAGAGGAAAAGATAAGGGTAAAAAAGAAACGTGTTATAACCCATCGAGAGGCCTGCAAGACCCCAGAATACTCCGGATAAAACCTGGTTTAACAATGACGGCTTTTCAATTGTTTTAAGGCAAAAAAACACAGCGAGGGAAACAAATAAATAAACCAGGATATGGGCCAGGACCCATCCTGAAATATATACAAGAAACGGGTCAATCATTACCAGGAAAGAAGAAATGACTGCCGCGCGGCTCCCGGCCAATTTTTTTGCAATAAGATAAATTATAACAGTGGACGCGCCGCCCAGGATAATTTGCGTTATTCTTAACGCGAGAAAATTACCTTTTCCGAAAAAAAGGTAAATCAAAGCCATAAAATACGGATAAATGGGAGGTTTTTTGGTGGTTGGGACTCCTTCTTTAACAACAAACCCAAGCCCGTTTGAAATGTTTGCCGCGACTCTGTCATAAAAAATTTCGTCCATCCCCGGCAGGGTATTAAATCCGGAAAAAAAATAGACATAAAAAAATCTTATTGCAATTGCCAGAAAGAAAATTAAAATTATGGTTTTTTTTTCATTCAACATATAAAATATTCCGAAGGGGGGATTTCCTGCCCCTACATTTAGTAATATTGCATAACCTTCTTAAAGGTTTCATAAAAAGTATCAATCTCTTCCGTTGTGTTGTAAATCTGGAATGAGATTCTTATTGAAGCGGGTTTATGTGTTTGATTAAACCATGAATGAACGCAATGGACACCGGCGCGGACCATAATTTTTTTAGCTTCGTCGATTATCTGAGCTAATTGGACAGAATCAAATTTATTGCATATAAAATTGAAAATATTTCCCCTGGATTTTGCGTCTTTTGGGCCGATTATTTCAATATTTTCCTCAGACATTTTTTGCGTTAAATAAATATTTAGCCCGGTTAAATGACTGTGTATTTTTTCAACGCCGATGGATTCAATAAAATTAATTGCCTCCATTGTGCCTATCACCCCAGGGTAATTTTGAATTCCAGCCTCAAATTTATCGGGCAGGGAAGAGATGACAAAATCATTCATATTAACATCTTCAGCGGTTTCGCCGCCGACAATAAAAGGTGAAAGGTTTTCCATGAGGTGTTTTTTGCCGTATAAAATTCCGGTGCCGGGCGGGCCAAACATTTTATGAGCTGAAAACGCGAAGAAGTCAACATCCAGTTCCCTCACATCGATTTTTTGATGCGCGACGCTTTGCGCACCGTCTAAAAGAACAAGCGCTCCATTCTGGTGAGCGAGAGAGATTATTTCTTTGACAGGGAAAGTCACCCCGCTTAGATTTGATGTGTGAAGAACGCTTAATAGTGTGATTTTATTGTTTTCCAGGATTTTTGCAAGTGAGCCAAGATTAAAGGTCAAGTCGTCATTAACAGGGACTATTCTGTGAGTAATTTCATTTTTTGCGGCAAGCGCCATCCATGGCAAAAAATTGGAATTATGCTCAATATCGGTTGTAAGCACAATATCATTTTTTTTGAAAGAAAAACTGCGGCTCAGAAGATTGATTGCTTCGGTTGTATTTTTCGTAAAAATAACTTCATTGATATAACGGGCATTTATAAATTTCTGGATTTTCCCCCTGCTTTTTTCATAGATCTCCGTGGTTTTTTGACTGAAAAAATGGCTCCCGCGCTTGTGGCACCCGGAAAAATTGTAGTATTCATTCATAGCGTCGATTACCTGCCGGGGTTTTAATGTTGTGCATGCACTGTCAAAATATATGACCTTTTCATTATTTAATGCCGGAAATTTACTGCGGATATTGTTCATTTTTATACCGGATAATTATATTCGATTTTGGTGGAATTAATTCTAATTATAACACAAATAACTCCGTAAAATTCCAAAAAGAAGAAGATAAAAAGCTGGATTTATGATAAAATAAAAAACATGCTGGCAATTATTCAAAGCAGTACGGTTTTTGGAATAGACAGTTATCTTGTCAGAGTTGAAGTGGATATCGCGGGAGGATTGCCCGCCTATTCCACCGTGGGTCTGCCTGATGCGGCGGTAAAAGAAAGCAAGGACAGGGTTAAGGCGGCGATAAAAAATTCTGATTTTGAATTTCCAAGCAAAAGAATTACAGTTAATCTTTCACCGGCGGACGTGAAGAAAGAAGGGCCTGCGTTTGACCTGCCGGTTGCCATAGGGATACTTGCCGCTACCAACCAGATAAAATCGGAAAAATTAAAAGAATACGCGGTTGTAGGGGAACTTTCGCTTGACGGAACAGTGCAGAAAATAAACGGCGCCCTGCCTATCGCATTGGGAGTAAAACGTGAAGGTTTGAAGGGGTTGATTTTACCGTATTTTAATTCAGATGAGGCGGGTGTTGTTGACGGTATTGATGTTATCCCGGTAAAAGACCTTTTTGAAACCATTAAATTTCTTGAAGGTGAAAAAGAAATTGCGCGTTATAGGGTGAATTTGAATGAAATTTTTGATACTAACAAAAACTATGAATTGGATTTTTCAGATGTTAAAGGACAGGAACAGGCAAAGAGGGCATTGGAGGTAGCTGCGGCCGGAGGCCATAATGTTATTATGGTAGGCCCCCCGGGTTCGGGAAAAACCATGCTGGCACAGCGTTTCCCGACGATTTTGCCGGATATCAGTTTAGAAGAAGCATTGGAAACCACCAAGATTCACAGTGTCGCCGGGACCCTGGTTTCAGGGAAAGGTTTAATCGCTGTCCGGCCATTCAGGTCGCCCCATCACACGGTTTCACATATCGCGCTGACAGGCGGCGGTCAATACCCGAAGCCGGGGGAGGTAAGCCTGGCGCATCACGGGGTTCTGTTTTTAGATGAGCTCCCGGAGTTTAGCAGGAACGCTTTGGAGGTTTTGCGCCAGCCGCTTGAGGACGGTGTGGTAACAGTTTCACGCGCGGCCGCGTCATTAACATACCCCGCGAGATTTATGCTGACGGCTGCGATGAATCCTTGTCCCTGTGGCTATTACGGTGACCCCTTCCATGAATGCCGTTGTTCACCGAACCAGATACACAGATACCGCTCTAAAGTCTCAGGACCGCTCCTTGACAGGATTGACATTCATCTCGACGTCCCCGCTGTTAAATTTAAGGATATATCAAGCAGGGTTCCCGCTGAAAGCTCGGCGGAAATCAAACTTAGAATAAATAAAGCGCGGGACATACAGGAAAAAAGGTTCAGAAACAATAAAAAAATTTTTTGCAACAGCCATATGGGGCATAAAGACATCAAAAAATACTGTGAGATAGATGAAATTTCGCTGAATCTTCTAAAAGATGCCATCCAGAAAATGGGTTTTTCCGCGCGTGCCTACGACCGCATCCTAAAAGTTTCCCGCACGATTGCCGATTTGGAAGGGTCAGAATCCATTCAACAGCAACATATCCTGGAGGCTATTCAATACCGGAGCCTGGACAGGGGCGAGAATAAGTTTTGAAATGGTGTTTACAATATTGGATTAATTGAAAACATCTTTCCGGAGAAAATTCAGGCCAAATATTTTTGTTCTCAATGTTTTTCCAAGGTCTTTTAATTCCTTGGAATATTTAGAAGACAACGGCCCCGTGGAACTTTTAGATTTATCTTACAGAATGGCAGCACAGGTATGATAAATATTACTAAACGCACGAAAATGAAAATAGAGGATGATTTAAGGGAGTCAGAAGAAAGATTTAGGAGTGTGGTAGATAATATTGGTATCGGTGTATCGCTCATCGGTCCGGCCATGGAAATATTATCCATGAATAAACAAATGAGAAAATGGTTTCCAGATATCGATATTACCAAAAAACCGGTTTGTTACCGGGCTTTTAATAAACCGCCCAGAAAAAATATATGCAATTATTGCCCAACCTGTAAGACATTAAAAGACGGCCGGGTCCATGAATCAGTTACCGACACACCTGCAGGCGGTAAAATTATTAATTATAGAATAATTTCTTCTGCAATTAAAAATAAAGAAGGAAAGATTATTGCAGCGATAGAGATAGTAGAAGATATTACCAAGCGCAAAGAGGTGGAAGATGCCCTGAGAAAGTCTAAGGAAGAACTACATAAACAGAAATTGGCTTTGGAACAGAAAAATCTGGCTCTTAAAGAAATGATAGAGTATATTGAAAGAACGAAAATTGATATGAAAGAAAATATAGCAATTAATGTAAATGAGTTATTGCTGCCAATTTTAAAAAAACTTAAAATAAAAGGGGCGTCTTCCAAGTATATTAATTTACTCCAGTATCATTTGGAAAATTTGGTTTCTTCCTTTGGACGTAAGATTACGGAAAAAACCACTAAATTAACAGCCCGGGAAATCGAAATTTGTAATATGTTAAAAGGCGGTTTTACAAGCAAAGATGTCTCGGAGCTTTTAAATATTTCCCGGCAGACAATCGAGAAACACCGTAAAAATATAAGAAGAAAGTTAAACATATCTAACGAAAAGGTTAATTTAATTTCTTTCCTGCAAAGACTCTAACCAAGAGAAAGCTCTTCTATATTATGGGTATTTTTATACCCATTATATAACCATTAAAGCCCTATTGATGTTTTTTGCTTAATAAAATAATATAATACAATTATACATATCTTAATTTAGAATCATAAAGGAGGTAAAATTATGGCGAAGAAAATATTTAGCAGAGAGAGAAAAGTGATATTCCACCTTGATGCACCTGACGCAAACGATGTATTGTTAACAGGTGATTTTAATTCGTGGAATGAAGCCGGCTTAAAAATGAAAAAGAATCAAAACGGGAAATGGAGTGTAGAAGTAAACCTTGAACCGGGTAAATATGAGTATAAATTTATTGTTGATGGCCGGTGGTGGACAGACCCATTAAATACCGAGACCGTTACAAATTCATTTGGTTCTTTAAATTCAGTAAAAGAAGTAGAATTCTGATTCATTTTACAATTTTCGCCGGGGCAAAGCGACTATGAGAATAGCTATTTTTTCGTGGGAATCTGCTCACTCTATATATATAGGTGGTGTGGCGATTCATGTTACTGAACTTGCGGCCGCCCTGGAGAGAAAGGGCCACGAAGTTCATGTGTTCACGCGAATGGGTAGGTCTAACCATTCTCTATATGAGCGCATAGAAGGTGTTCATTATCATAGGTGTCCTTTTGCTTCAAGCCCGGATTTTATAGAAGAAATAAATAACATGTGCCGTTCATTTGTGGATACATTTTTTCAAACTGAGGATTATATAGGGCATTTTGATATAATCCATGCGCATGATTGGTTGACCACCAATGCGTTGGCCTGGATAAAAATCGGGAGGCCCCGAAAGTCGGTAATTACCATTCATTCTACTGAATATGGGAGGTGCGGTAATAACTTTTTCGATGGTAATTCAAAAAGAATAAGGCATCTTGAGTGGTATGGAACATATTGCGCTGATAAAGTTATTGCAGTATCGCAATCTTTAAAAAATGAGATTATGTGGATATACAATGTGCCTGATGGAAAGATTAATGTCATATATAATGGTATAAATTGCAGAAATTATGACGGCTGGATAGATGTTGCGTCTGTCCGGAGAAGATATGATATAGGTCCGATGGATCCAATGGTATTATTTGTAGGAAGAATGGTGTATCAAAAGGGCATTGACATTTTAATAGAGGCTGTGCCATACATACTTAGATTTTATAATAACGCAAAATTTGTTTTTATAGGTGATGGAGGAATGCGCCGGTCCATTGAGGAGAGAGCCCGGCAGTTAGGCGTAAGTTATGCAACCAGATTTCTCGGACATCATAACGGAAACGGCATTACAGATATTTATAAAGCTACAGATTGTGTTTGTGTGCCCAGCAGGAATGAACCCTTTGGAATTGTTATTCTTGAAGCATGGAGTGCAGATAAGCCAGTGATTGCGAGTGTCCATGGCGGCCCGTCAGAAATAGTATGGCATGATGTTAATGGGTTAAAGATTTATCCAAATGTAGACTCTGTGGCATGGGGTGTAGGAACTTTATTTTCCAATTTTGAACATGCGCGGTGGATGGGTAGAAATGGACGTGCCGCAGTTGAAACAGCATTTTCATGGGATGTAATAGTAAATCAGGTGTTGACAGTTTATAACAATTAGTGATCATTTCAATTATTGTCAATAAAAATTACAACAACATTATATTCTGGAAGCTATTCAATACCGGAGCCTGGACAGGGGCGAGAATAAGTTTTGAAATTGAAATAGAGTAACAGGCATATACTAAAAGGCTTATATCAAATACCGCTTTGATATATTTTTGTACATTTCTGAAAATCCCCAATACTTTGTGTGTGCCAGCCCAAATGCGGACCGAAGGTCTAATTTTATGTTTTCGTCCACATCGTAAAAATCCAGGTGCCCGCTGATGGGATCTTTTGGATTCCAGAAATTCATCCAATAGACTTTTTTATCGAGAATAGATTGATAAGGATTTTCGATTTCAGTCTCGTCTTTTTTTAAATTGAGGTTTAAGCTTTTGAAACTGTGGAAATGGGAGAGGATTTGACGCCGGATAAATTCTTCGGGTTTGGTGTGTTCCCGGAAGAAGAAGGCGATCTTATCCAGGGGTGAGCCGAATGTGACAAAACCTTTTATCTTCCCTGCGTTTGCCTTCATACCGGGGTCAACGTTCATCTGGAGATTTATTCTGTTAAGGCAGTCATAACCTATTACGCTTCCAAGGGAATGGCCTGCCACGATTATTTGGCCGTATCGTTCGTCTTTAAGAAGAAGCTTGAGATGTTCCACCGCTCCATCCAGGATTTGTTTTCTTATCTCGAATGTTTTTGATTTGATGTCTGTTGAGGTATAGGCTACCACGTCACCAAGATAGCTGATGAGGACCTGTTTGGCTTCATTCAGGAACAAATTGATGACCGGATCCAAATAACTTATCCTTGTTATTTTAATAAAAGAAAGTAATCTGAGAAATACGCCCATGTGTCTGAGATACCAATATTTTTCAAATTTTCCGTTTTTGAAGGCTTTCACCCCCAATTCTTCATATTTGGCAGCCAGTTTGTTGTTTTCTTCGTAGAATTTTCCCGCGCCGTCCGATGTGGTAATCAGCCAGTCGAATATTTCCTGGAGATTTACCCGCCTTTGCGGAATATTGGCCCAATAATGTTCAAAAAAATCAATCGGTGTGCCGCTTTGATCAAGTTTCAGAGATACATAATTTTCAATCCAGCCTTTTCTTTTTTCGCATTTATGCAGGCATGTCACCTTGCGAGGCATATTTTCTTTTTCAAGCAACGACCAGAAAGGCCTTACAAAACTATCCAGTGTTTCGTAAGGATTTTGTTCGCCGATACCGTGGATTATGAGAAAAGCAGCCGGTTTTTCCGCCCACATGTTTGCCTCCTATTATCAAATATAATAAATTATCTCAATTATATTTCATATCCGGACATTTTTACAAATATTTTTTAGTTTTCGGTTTTTATCCATCCGCACAAAAATTTCTCACCGGCCATATTTTCTGGTAAAATACAATTAAGTTACATAAATTATTGGCACTTTTTCGGCTCCACTAAAAATTAAAGTAACAGAGCACTGGATAAAACAAAAGAAGAAAGTTTATGAGAAAATCAAAAATGATTAATATCTCATTTAGTATATTTCTGGTTTTGTTTTTTCTATTTTCACCGCTGTCCGCTGAAATAATTCCTCCGGCTGAACTGGATAATACAGTTTTGACTGAAAAAATCCGTAAGGATGTAAAAATGCTTGTTGTTTACAGGGACGGGTTGGTAACGATAATGAATTTCTTAAAAACTGAGCCGGTTTTTTCATCCGTGAAAAAAGAAGGTTCAAAACAGCGGTCTATGCCGACGCGCGAAGAAAAGGAAGTCCTCTGGAATACATGGAAAAGTTTTCTGGACTATTATATCGCGCTGGATTCTCTTAAACAATACTACAGTAAATTCAATGATATCAAAGATGACAAGTTAAAAAAAGATTCGTTTTCAATTTTTCATTCTGCCTTTATTGTCCAATACCGGTTTGCGCTTGATTTTATCAGTGAGATAGAAAAAAATCCGCATTTTGATACCGTTCTTAATGAACCTGTGGTTGAGCTGGGTTTACCTGAAAAAACATACGACAATTTTAAATTTGAATTTCTGAATATGATAAAAGCGAGTGAATTTGCCGCTTTGAATATTGTCCGGAAATTTTATGGAAAATCTGATATTGATGAAATTATAGAACAAGATAAAAAGAAAATCTGGGACGCGGGGAAAGGGAAAGGAGAGGTTTTAACAATAAAAAACGCATTTGATGTTATTGGAAAAATTGGTTCTTCAGTTTTTATACCTGTCCAGGAGGGAGTTTCGACATGGATGGGAGATACCCGTGTAAGGCGTAAAGGAGAATCACTGATTTCACAGGAACAGATTGCGGGAATGCTTCCTGAACTGCAGCCGGGTGATATCTTGCTTGAAAGGCGGGAATGGTATATATCTAATATAGGATTGCCCGGATTTTGGACCCACGCTGCGCTTTTTATCGGTTCACCCAAAGATAGAAAAAAATATTTTGAGACCGAGGAAATAAAAAACTGGGTAAAAGAACAGGGGCAAAAAGACGGAGATTTTGAAGAACTGCTTAAATCAAAATATCCAAAAGCTTATGAATTAAGCCTTAAACAGCAGGAAGAAGGGCATATCCCGCGCGTTTTGGAAGCTATTGGAGAAGGTGTTTCATTTACAACTCTCGAGCATTCAGGAGCCGCGGATTCATTAGGAGTATTGCGCCCGAAATTGGCTAAAATTGAAAAAGCGAACGCCTTGTTAAGGGCTTTTCAATATAGCGGCAGGCCGTATGATTTTAATTTTGATTTTTTAACGGACGCGGAACTGGTTTGTTCCGAGCTTATTTACAAGGTGTATGAACCCTCAAAAGATTATAATGGTTTAAAACTTCCGCTGGATAAGGTCATAGGCCGCCTGCTTCTTTCCCCGAATGAAATCTGCCGTATTTTTGACAATGAATTAAACTCCGGGAATCAGCAGATGGCTTTTGTTTTGTTTCTTGACGGAAATGAAAAACAAGACAAGGCGATAGAAACAGGCGCGGACGAATTCAGAAAAAGCTGGAAACGCCCGAAGTGGCATATTATTGTTCAAAAATCAGCAGATGAAAAGCAGGAAAAATAAAAAACAATATCACCTTACACTTGACAAAATTGTATTTGTATGTTTTAATTCTCGATAGCTACCTAAAGGATGTATACAAATGGCTTCAAAAAATACAATTTTAACGGAAAAACGGTTGAAAGATATTGAAGATATCATTGCTTTTTCAGGCAGAATTGTCCCTGCCAATGATATTTATAGAAATTTAGGTAAAAAATACTCAAGATTTGCCTTAAAGAAAAAAATATTTGAATTAAAAGAAAAAGGATGGCTTGTTTCTTTAAAAAGAGGGCTTTATTTTATTACAGATATATCTTCCCGCGGATTTGTAAATATCTCACCTTTTGTTATTGCAAATGCTTTTAATAAAAATTCCTATATTTCGTTAGATTCGGCTATGAGTTTCTATGGCCTTTTTGACCAGATGTTACGGACTACTTCATCAATAACGACATCCAAATCCAGAAAATATCTGTTTCAAGACAATATATATAATTATCTTAAGATAAATAAACAGTTATACTTCGGTTTTAAAACTGAAAACTTAGAAGGTTTTTATATTAAAATCGCTGAGTTGGAAAAAGTAATTTTGGATTATCTGTATTTCAAGAATGACACTTATTCAATAGATTTATTGATTGAAAAACTACAAAAGGTAAAGGATAAACTTGATTTTAAAAAACTATTTACTTGCGCACTAAAATTTCCAGAAGCAACAAAACGGAAATTAGGATTTATTTTGGATTTGATAAAAGTAGATACTGAGGAGTTACATAAGAGAGTAAAAACAAAAGGTTATAGCAAATTAACTCCCAACTCAAAAAGATTTAACGCAAAATGGCGTCTCTATTATGAAGATAGATTTACTATCAAGAGCTCAACTTGAAATCCTGAACAAACGCGGGCCAAAATATCATTTACAGGATGCTGAAAAAGATTATTTTCTTGCGATAATCCTGAATATATTTTATAACTCCGGATTAAAAAATGCTCTTGTATTTAAAGGTGGAACAGCCGTTTATCATTGTTATTTAGAGCAAAGCCGGTTCTCAAAAGATTTGGATTTTACCTCCAGAGTCAAATTAACCCAGGCGGATTTGGAAAAAGTATTTTCCAGAATCGACATATTTAAATTGAAAGATGCAAAAGAGAAAAAATACGGATTGGATTTTTCTATCCAATACCGGGGCGTATTATCCCATCCAGACACAATTGGGATTGATATAAACACCAATCAAAAAGTTTTGCTTGAACCAAGAATAATGGAGTACAAAAATTATTACGGGGTAAAACTCTCCTGCCTGGTCATGAATGAAAAGGAAATATTTGCAGAGAAACTTCGTACACTCTCTGACAGGGCAAGGCCAAGGGATCCTTATGATTTAGTGATATTAAAGAAAAATTTTGGGTTTAAAATAAAAGAAGGATTGGCCCTATTGCAAAAGAAGGAGTTACATAAGCCTTTAGACAAAGAAAGAATCGCGGAAAATTTGAGAATATCGTTAGACAGATTTGAGAATGAAATGCAGGAATTATATTACCGTGAATCAGTAACTAAAGAAGAGGTTAAGAAATTGGCTGATGAAATTGTTGAGACGGTAAAATAAGTCAGTAAGGCTGGGAACGAACGGCGTTCAAGGAAAAGATATTTCCGCTCAGCATGTGGAGGTCTTAAAATACACTAATCCTGTTTTTAAAAAACTTTACGGTGATTTATACACGGAATTGGTTAACCATAAACCCGATTTGCTTGGTTGGCTGTATAACGAGCTTGATAAACCATGGCAATATCAAAAACGGAGAATGGCCTTAAACAGGCTTAATCCCGGGGATATTGACGGGATTAGGAAAAAGGCGGGAATTGAATAAAATCTCATTGACGCTAAATATTTAATTGGTATATATTACTAAGCGGAGTTTAAGGTGAAGGCAGCAGCTTGTTATAGATAATAATATATATGCCGAAAATATAGAATATTAAAGACATTGCCGTTGTTTTTGCGTTATTAAAATAAATTAGAATATCAGAGTAAAGGAGCAAAATGCATTTATTGGTTCTTGTTCTTAACAGGGAAGAATACATGGAAGAAGTCCTTACTATTTTTGTGGAAGCGGGTGTTCCCGGTGCGACAATTATTGATACAGAGGGTATGGGGAGGGCGGTTTCTTATGATATTCCGATTTTCGCCACCCTGAAAAATATAATGAAAGGGACGCATTTTTACAATAGAACCATATTTTCGGTAATCGAAGATGAAGAGCTTTTAAATAAAACTATTGATATGATAAGAAAAAGTATTGACCTTGATAAGGAAGGAACCGGTATTCTTTTCACAATCCCTGTCAGCAAGGTATATGGATTGACAAAGGAAGAGCTGAAGTGGTAGTTGTCTCAAACCGTTAAGTTTTGGCCAAATCATGCCGATTTTATTAATTAACCGGTAAATTTTACCCATTTTTTATATGATATTAGGATTTTTTGAATCTATAGGGAAAAATGTCAGGATTTTAATCAAAAATGTCGGAAATTTTGCTATTTTTTGGTTTAATTCCTTATATTTTGTAATAAGCGGGCCTTTTAATTTTAAACAGACATTTATTCATATGGAGCGGATTGGCGTAATGAGTTTGCCTGTAGTTTTAATTACCGCGGGTTTTAGCGGTATGGTGCTGGCCGTGCAAACTTTTTACGGTATGAGTTTTATGAATATCTCGCGGTATGTGGGCCCGATTGTAGGCCTGAGTATGACCCGTGAATTGGGCCCTGTGCTTACAGGGCTTATTGTCGCGGGCAGGATAAGTTCTTCCATGGCGGCTGAACTTGGAACAATGCAGGTTACGGAACAGATTGACGCGCTTTCGACACTTGCGGTTAATCCTTACAGGTATCTTGTTGTTCCAAGGTTAATCGCGTCGCTTGTTATGCTTCCTTTATTAACAGCGGTTGCCGCGGTTACCGGGATTTTGGGAGGGTTGATTGTTTCAGCAAGGGGATTTAATGTCAATCCCGTTCTTTATTTTGATACTACGCGAAATGTTTTATTATTGCGTGATATTTATAACGGTTTGATAAAAGCCTTTTTCTTTGGGATGATTATCGCGGTTGTGGGATGTTATAAAGGATTTTCCACGCACGGCGGCGCGGAAGGAGTCGGATTGTCAACCACAGGCGCCGTGGTCTTGGCTTCGATACTTATTTTAGTGTCGGATTATTATTTGACTATTTTGTTTTTTTAAATGAGACTACAACTTAGCAAGCTAATGCAAAGCTAAGTTGTATGGTCGAATTTACCCCGCACTAAATCTTCTATTAGTGTGAGGTTAACTGATTAGATGAAGTGTTTAAACGATACATAAGGGATTATTTTTGGTATGACGGCCGATTTAGTGCGGGGTTCAATTCGCACTATCATTTCTGTGCGCATGTCATGCTTCATAAATGATGTTCTCATTGAAGGGGAAATTATGTCTGTTTCAACTGAAACAAAGGTTGGTATTATGATTTTTGTTTCACTGGTCATTCTTGCCAGCATGACTTTTACAGTGAGCAAGATAAGTCTGTTCAAAAAACCCGGCGATAAAGTAAAAATGAAATTTGAAGATACCGGCGGGCTTCGTTTATACGATGATGTGCGGATAGCAGGCGTTATTGTAGGAAAAGTAGTTGACATTTACCTGGAAGGTTCAAGCGCGATTGTCGTGGTCCAGTTAAAACCCGAACATCATATCAGGAAAGGCGCCAGGGTAATTATTAATTCTGCCGGACTTCTCGGAGAGGCGTATATCAGCGTTACGCAGGGCCCGGCTACAGGTGAGGTACTTACAGAGTCAAGCCCTCCACTGCTTTCCGAACCGACTGTCAGGGTAGACCAGATTATGGCAAGCATGAACCGTTTTATGGACAGGGCTGAGAACGCGATGAATTTTGATATCCGGCAGGTGATTAAAAACACAGAGGACTTAATTGCAAGCATTAATATGCTTGTGAATGAGAACCGCGCGAATATAAAAGATATTTCAAAAAATATGAGCATCATTTCCAAGGGGCTTACTGAAACCGAGCGTGAGTTCCAGGCAAAACTCGTTTCGATTTTGAGTAATGTTGAGCAGTATTCCCAGACACTTTTCCAGAGAACAATCGCAATTTCTGATGAAATGCTTATTATTACAAAAGATCTGGATAAAGGAATCAACAATACCGGCAATAATATTTCTTCGCTTATCTCAAATTTTAATGCGACAAGCACGGAATTTAACAGGATTGTCCGGACGCTGGCCGAAACCATGAAAAGAGTCGACAATATAGCCGCCCGCGTGGAAAGAGGAGAAGGTGTTATAGGCAAGCTAACGACGAACGCTGAATTGTATGACAACCTGAACGATGTGCTTGTGGAAATCAAAGGAATAAGCACGTCTTTAAACCAGGTAGCAGGCCGTATAGAAAGAGGGGAAGGCACAATAGGGAAGCTGGCAAAAGAAGATGAGCTTTATAACAACCTGAATGAAACTATAGCGAGCGTTAAAGAGCTGTCAGGAAGGGTTAACGAGTATAAAACTTACTGGGGTTACAGGATGGACTACCGTTTTGTAAAACAGGAAGACCAGAAAGATTTTCGAAATACGTTTTCTTTCAAATTTGAACCCAGGCCGGGGAAATATTATTTGCTGGAAATGGTTGATATCGGAGGGAAAGAGAGAGTTTCTCTATTAATCGGTGCGGCAGTAAAAAACTGGCTTACTTTGAAAGCGGGGGTGATCGAGTCAAGCGGTGGTGTGGGTTTGAATTATTATCCTTTTGGCAAAAATTTCAATTTAGGTGTTTCCGCTTATGACTTTGGCAGGTTGTCCAAACCGCAGGTCAGGCTGGAAGGGACATATCAATTAACGAAAAATATTTATTTTAATTTAGGCGCTGAAGACCTTTTGCTTGATAAATCTTATTACGCGGGATTAAATGTTTTTATAGAAGACAGAGACATAAAATATCTTTTGGGACTTGTGTCGTATGTAAAATAAGTTTTGAGTTTTGAGTTTGAGAATTAAGAGTTAAATATGTTACTTGAGTTTGGCAAATTTAAGCTGCCAATTTTAAAATATTTGGCAAAACCATAAGTGAATCATGAGAAAAAGAATCTCTAAAATGAAAAACTTTTTGCCTGAAAGTTTTATGTTTTTCATTATC
>JBFMCF010000084.1 GCA_040754625.1 bacterium
TTTGATCCATTCACGGGAGAGCTTGCTAACTTGTTTTTTCATGTTGATTACCTCCTTTTGGTAATCAACATCGGTATTTTACTTATAAAGGGTTATGGGAGCTGAAAATAACTCCCCGACCCCTCAGATAATTTACAATAAATTCAAGCCTCTTAAAATCCAATCCATTTTCAATTTCATCTATTAATATTAATGAAGGAGGAATAAGTATTTGATTTTTTTTGAAAGGTACTTTTACAGACATCAAAAGATGCAATATTCTATAAATTCCATCCGACCAATTCACCTGATCAATTAGTTTAGAAATAGATTTTTCTTTAAAGGCTAGGGTTTTTGTTTTAATCCCACTAATAACATTTTCAACAAAGTCAACATTTTCTATTAAATTGAAACATTTATAAAATTCGTTTAACGTTTCATTATATATATCAGAAAATTCTTTTGACCAATTAAATAGCACATCTGCAATATTTGTTCCTTCACTATTGGGGATAATAGCATTTGGGGAAGATACTATTATTTCTCGAGATTTAGAAGAAGAAATATAAACTATTTTTGAAAAAAATTCATTTATGAGATTTATAGTAATATAATCAGGTTCATTTATTGAAGAAATCGCAGGAATATTTGGGGGAATAAAAAAAGATTCCACTTTACAATTAGTTTTTTCGTTTATCAATATTTTCTCTTTTGTCGAAAATATTTTTTTATTATCACATATAATTTCCTCTTCATATTTATTTTTCCCATTTTCAGGTATAATATCAATCAAATAAACAATTCTCTTGTTTTTTTCTGTTTCATGTATAAAAGTAAACTTTCCAGAAAATAATGTAATAATTATTCGAGGCCTATTTGAAACTAAACTGGATAAAAAATATAGTGTTCTAAGAAACCTTGTTTTCCCTTGTGCATTATCACTAATTAGTAAATTAAAATCATCAATATTAAATGGTTTTACTATAACTTCTGTTTCTTTATTCTTATGTTCTTCTTTTATTTCGATTGATTCTAATTTAAACCGTTCTTGGCTCATAATAATGAAATTATATATGCAATAGCATATCTTGTCAATATCTATGCAGTTTCAATAACTTTTAAGTTTGTTTTCCTGTAAATCAACCTGCTATTTTAACTCTTTCAAAAATCGTCTACCTGTTGCAGTTTTTATTTTCTCAATAGCACCGTTGCCATAGGATAGTGTTTTTTCTTTTGAATCCATTCGGACCCCACTTTATCTTATTTTACAGAGATTTTTTTATTCTGTAATTTCCACTTCCGTCCCTTTAAATAATACAATACCGGATTCTTCATTTTTTATTTCTTCGCTTACGATATCATATAGTTCCTCGGCATCGGCGTTATGCATTCTGATACAGCCGTTTGTTATGTTTTGCCCGATGATCGATTCATCGTTTGTCCCGTGGATCCCGTAACCCTTTGCCGATATTCCCATCCATCTTGTCCCGAGCCGGTTTTCAGGCGTATTCGGCTGGTAAACCTTTCCTTCGAAATACCATGTGGGGTTGACCAGTTTCTGGTTGATGACAAATTTCCCTGTCGGGGTCCTGGAATCGTCCGCGCCGATTGCGATAAGATATTTTTTTACTCTTTTATCGTTATTAAAAAGTATCAGAGACCTGTCGCTTAAATCAACTTTCAATTTAAGGTTTATTTTCGGGATGATGATGTCCTGGTCAACAGACAGGTATTTAATGTCTTTGATACCGTTAACTTTTGCGAGGAGACCCGGTGTCATATTGTTTTTTATCGCGATATTTTGCAGGTTGTCGCCGCGCCGGATTGTGTGTTTTTTACCCTGGGACGGGTCCGGGTGAAAAAAAAGATAAAAGTTTATTTCGTCAAGAGACTTCTCGGCGTTTTTTGACGAGGGTTTATCGGGAAAAGTATTTATGACCCTATTGAAATAATCAGAGGCCTCATTCCATTTTTTTTGTTCTTTGTATATCTCCCCGAGGCCATACCATGCCTCGTCGATATATTTATTTTCAGGAAAATTTTTAGCGACTTCAAGGTAAATCTTTTCCGCTTCAGCGCTGTTATTTAATTTTTTATACGCGTTGGCCCTTGTCACCTTGACCTTTGCGGTAAAAGGGGTTTTCGGGTATTTTTTTTCAAGCTTCAAAAAGCCTGCGACAGCTTCTTCATAAGCGCCTTTTTGGTAAAGCTCCCAGTAAGGAACAAATTTTTTCTGGAGCCTTTCGTCAGCCTTGCCGCACCCGGCCGCGATTGAAATAAAAATCGCGAAAATAAGAAAATATTTTTTTGTTTTTAATTTGTTAATTGTTAATTGGTAATTGGTAATTGAATCAATCCTGTAACGCATCTTTTGTTTCTCCTCTAATAGATATGTTTCTTAATTTAAAGTAAGTTTTTAATCCTTTCTCAAAAAGATTATAATACAAGGAAGAATAAGGGATGTCAAATGTCCCGGGATATCTTGCAATCCTGCCTCCAAATCCTTTTTTAAATCTCCATACGCCGTAAAGCGGGTGGTTTCCGGGGGGCGCGGAATTATCATCTTTGACATAGGGAATCCCCCAGAGGTCATATTCCTTAAAACCATTCGATTTTGCCCATTTAATGACTTCCCAGTGCAGTAACTGGTTAGGCATTACTTCACGGTGAAGTTTTCTCGATGCGCCGTAAAGATACCAGATTTTCCCGCCAAAAGACATGATAAACAATCCCGCAACCGGCGTTTTCTGATAAGAGGCGAGGAATAAATGGACCATATTGGCTGGATGGAAAACGTCCCATAATTTTTCGTAATAATTTTTGCTGTGAATCAGGAATTTTTTTCTCCGGCTTGTTTCATCAAGAATAGCGAAAAATTGCGCGAGGTCTTTTTTATTTTCCGCTTTTGTTATCTCCACCGCTTTTTTTTGAGCGATCCTGATATTGTAGCGTGTTTTGTTTTCAAATCCCGCGAAAAGCGTGTCCGTGTCTTTTTTTAAATCTATGACAATCGTGCACCGCGGCTGGATGTGTTTTTTGTTAACAAGGAATTCCTTTTTATCTAACGGCAATTCACCTTCAATTTCAGGTTCGATTTTCAGAAAAATAGACTTATATTTTTCCTTGAGTTTTTTGACTGAATCAAAAAAATCTTTATATAAATTTATGTTCTGTTCTTTAAATACAGGACCCCGCGGGACGTAAAAAAAGGTCTTTCCGGTGTAAGGTATTTTTCTTATGAAAAGGGTAAAAGCTGTGTTTATTTCGCCATTTTCAGAGACTGTTAACCGCGAAATGTCCCAGTAGCCGAAAGATTTCTTGAATTCCCCCCACTCAAAAGATTGTAAAAAACAGCCGTTATTTTTGATCAGAAAATTGTTAAAGATTTCTTTGTTTGAACCGTTTATTCCTGTGATTTCCATTTGCTAAAGGATTATAACATAACAAAATATTGTTTTAAAGGATTTTTGCGTCCAGGTATGCTAATATATTCTCATGCTTAAAACATTGCCTTTTTGTTAATTTATTTGATGACAGCATCTAATTATGCGGCGGGAGATCCGGAAAAGGACGTTTTTTATAAAGGCGAGAAATTAGTTTATGATGTGACATGGAAAGGGATAAAGGTAGGCGAAAATATTATTTACATAAAAGGGCGGGCGGAAATAGGCGGGCATAAGACATATCATATAGTAAGCGAGACTGCCTCGAAAGGAATTGCCGAACTGTTTTTCAGGGTCAGGGATAAGGAAGAAACCTTTATAGACAGCGAAACTTATTATCCATGGTATTATAAAAAGGACATAAATGAAGGCAGTCATCATAACAAAGGCGAATACATTTTTGACGGCGGGAGGGAGACGGTTGTTACTCCTGGCGGGAAATATTCTATTCCTTCCGGCTGTCACGATCCTTTATCAGTTTTAATTTATTGCGGATTTCTTAAAATAGAAAAAGGCGAAGATATCCTTTTGAATTATGTGACGGACAAAGGCATAAGGACAATCAACGGGAAAGTTTTAAGAGAAGAAACTGTTAGTGTGCCCCCGGGAAGGTTTAAAACAAAGGTTGTTGAATTTAAGCTGAAATCAGGAAACCCGAATCAATTAAGGCTTTCAAGCAGTACCCTGCTGTGGTTTGCGGATAAAAACAGGTCACTTCCCGTTTTGGTAAAGTTCAAAACAAAATACGGTTATGTAAAATGTGTATTGAAAGATTATAAAATAAACGAATAAAACGGTTTAAACGGTTTTATTACGAATTTTATATTTTTTTTATGATATATGCTGGAAAACGGTAAAAAACAGCACCCTGAAAAAAATAATTGTTTTTTTAAAAATGTTTTGATATAATAAACAAATTTGAAAATAAAAAATTTTTTTTATCTTCAAAATTAATAATTTAAGGAGTATTTAAGAATGTTTCCATTTTTTGACCCGACAATGATTTTTGTATTACCGGCTTTGATTTTTGCGTTTTACGCCCAGTATAAAGTTAAATCAACCTATGATAAATATGCCAATGTTAATTCAAGAAAAGGATTTTCAGGCGCGGAAGTGGCCGCGCAGATCCTCGCGCGGAATAACTTACATGTAAAAGTTGAAGAACAATCAGGTTTTTTAACGGACCATTATGACCCGAAAAACAAGGTTTTAAGGCTGTCGTCAGGCGTTTTTCACGGCCGTTCTATTTCAGCACTGGGAGTTGCCGCCCATGAAGCGGGACATGCGCTTCAGGACCAGAATAAATATGTTATGATGAATATCCGTTCATCCATTGTGCCCGCGGCAAACATAGGTTCCACAATGGCATTTCCTTTGTTTTTTATGGGATTTTTCTTTAAATACGGGATATTTATGGATATAGGAATAATACTTTTTTCTTTGGCGGTTTTATTCCATCTGGTTACCCTCCCGGTTGAATTTAACGCCAGCAAAAGGGCAATGGTCACTTTGGAGGATAACGGATTCCTCGAAAAACAGGAGATAGAATCGGGCCGGAAGGTTTTAAATGCCGCGGCGTTGACTTATGTCGCCGCTACCGCGGTTGCCGCGATGCATTTAATCAGGCTTTTGATTTTAAGGAACAACAGGAGAGACTAATGCTGACACCCAGAAAAATTTTTAAGGGAATATTGATAATTTTTATTGTTTATCTTATTAGTATTTCGATGGCAGTAGTTGAGGTCCTTTCGAGGGCGAAAGAGGCTTACAACGAAGGGAAAGAATATTTTGCTTTAGGCCTGGAATGGGAAAACAAAGGTGATATCCCAAAGGCTTTTGATTATTATATGCAGGCTTTATGGGCCCAGCAGACAGTAGAACAGATACTTACCTCTTATACAGTCAAAAAATTCCCGGCAAACGAAGTAAAAACAGGAATGATCCTGGCAGACCCCATTTACCCGGATGGAATACGCGAAGCCGAACCTACCAGGCAGGACCCGAAAGAGATGATAGCGGAATCATATATACCTTTAACCGGCGACCAGGTCATAAAGATAAAGGCAAGCAACATAGATTATGTCCATGTGCCAAATGATTTTTCCCTTACCCAAAGAAGTAAATGGATTGCGTTATCTAAAGCCGAGATGCCGAAAATTAAAGAAAAAATAGAATTTACAAAACCTAAATTTCCGGATGAAGGGAGGGACCAGAAACCGGCACCGGACGCGAAAAAATAAATAAAATGAAAACAATAACAATAATAATAATATCGTTAATCTTTTCCCTTAAAATAACAGGGGCCGAAATAGACACCGCAGTTTATACGGATACCGCGGTTTATAATGATACAGTTTCCGTCCTTTCTAAAATTAGAAATTCTAAAGATTATGATTTTGTGAAAAAGTATCTTACAGATAAAGACGATGAACTTAAAATCGCGGCTATTTATATATTGGCTGGCATTGACAGGAATACAGCAAGTTCCGATCTGAAAAATATTTATGACAACGGTTCATATGAAGTAAAAAGAAATATCATTTATGCGCTGGGAGAGATGAAATTAGATGAAAATATTAATTTTTTGAAAGACAGGTTAAATCCTTCAGAAAAAAAGGATGTCAGTAATGAAGCGATTATCGCTCTGAAAAAAATAGATAGTGAAGAGATTATCAAGCCGTTAATAAACTTCATGAACCAGTTTCCAAAGAATGAATATCTTTTAAAATATATGCCGGCCCTGGGTGTTAAAACAATTAAACCTTTATTTTTAAACCTGCCGGAGGGCGATGAAGATGTTGCAGTCGCCACAAAACATATTTTAAATGAAATCCTCAATGAAAATACTTTTGATGCCTTAACGGAGATTTTTAAATTGTCTATAAGTGAGATTGACCCTGTTAAACGCCTGGCCAAAGAGCTGATTGAAGAGAGGAAAGAGGATGCTGTCGGGCCTGCAGTGCAGGTATATAAAACTGCGGACGGCGGGCTTAGAAAAGAATTGATAAATTTTTTATCCAACCAAACCGCCGGGCGGGCTGTTGTTGATAATTTAATAAATATCTGGGGTGAATTTACGGATGATGAGAGAAAAATCGAAACAATCGATATCCTCAGTAATTATAAAATAGACGCGTATAGTAAATTTCTTTTGGATAACGTAGCTGGTTCTTCAGAAAGGGTGAAAGAACATATCTTGTCAAAGATGGAACCGAAAGATTTTTTTGCCGATAGAATTAATGCGAAAATAAGAGGAACTGACGATGAAAATACATTGAAATGTTATATAGATGTCTCGGTAAAATTAGGCGGCGGGGATTTTAACGGTTTGCTGGGATTATTGACTTCTCCGAAATATACTTATTGCGCGGAAGAAATACTGGTTAAGTTAAATGACAAAAATGTTGATAAAAATCTTTTAGATTATTTGGTTTTACAGGATAAAGCGCCTGTTTTTTTTAAAGATATTATTGAAAATATTTTAGTGAAAAGAGCGCCTCTTTCAATTGAAACTTTAATAGAAGGGTTAAAGGATAAAAATAAAATTGAAAGATGCGAAAAAGTATTGCTGCAAATGGGCAAGCAGGCGATTCCATATTTAATAAATGTTTTAAAAGAAGATGAGGATGAATTGCAGACGGCCGCGGCAGCGGAAATTTTTGAAAAGATGGGAAAAATGACAGCTCCATATTTAATAGACGAGATAAAAGTGGAAGATTTATGGAGCAAGATGAATATCGCCGCTGTCCTTGTGAAATTCAAGAATAATCAAGTAATTCCTTCATTGATTGAGGTCCTTGAATCGGATGAACCCGGGCTGCAATACAGGGCGATTTACGCCTTGCGTGATTTAGGGACAACCTCGGTTTCCGAGCTTGTTAAAAGCCTTGATACTCCGAAAGAAAATACTTTTGTCGGGATTGTCCGTTCGCTGGGGGAGATTAAGGACAGGACGGCAGTTCCCGCTTTAAAAGAAAGATTGGTTTTGGTCCAAAATGAAAAGTTAAAATTCGAAATAGAAAAGGCACTGAAAAAAATCGGTGAACCCCGGTAGGAATAAAAAAATATGAGAAACAAAAAAATATTACAGGTATTTATTGGAATATTGCTGTTTGCCTCTTTAGGATTTAAACAAAAAAAAGTAATAAATGATAAAATAAATTTTATTTATGCTGACTCGGTTAATAATATATGGGTTGGCGCATCCGGCGGTTTTTACAGGATAAAAAGTGCCGAATATGACAATGCGAAAAATATTAAAAAGAGCGCAGAAATAAAAGGGGCGGCTGAAGATTCGAAAAAAAACATCTATTTCGGTATCGGGAAAACAATCGTTTATTATAATACTGAAAAAGAAAATGAAGAAAAAATTATTGAACCCGTTGGAATGGGCAGGCAGGATTCTTCTATAGAATGCCTGGCTATTGATGGAAAAGATAACTTATGGATTGGCAGGAACAATGATATGCTTGTAATGTATAACGGGAAATCTTTTAAAACATTTCCTGTCTGGGATGTGGCAAGTATTGATTTTTCATCCTCGGGTGACACATGGGTTGGGGCAAAATCCGGGATTTATTGTATAAAAAATGGGGCCCTGGAAGAATTTAACCAGGATAACAGTGATTTGCCGGATAATATAATTAATGATATTATAATTGATGATTATGATAATATATGGATAGCTACGAATTTCGGACTTGTTAAGTATAATCGTCATATCTGGATAATTTACAATACGGAAAACAGCGAGCTGAAAAACAACCAGGTTACATCAGTTTATTTGGATAAAAATGGTTCCCTGATAATCGGAATGCATTCAGGGGACTTGCAAATAATAAAAAATAATAAATGGCAGGGACTGGATTTAGGGTTAAAAAAACAAACAATAAATACTGTTTTCAGGGATTCTAAAGATGTGTTCTTGTTAGGGACAGATTCTGGCTTAGTGATTTCTAAATGAACCCAGCCCTTTCTAAAAATAAAAGGAAGGATAGGGAAAATACCTTATGTTAAAGCTGTTATGGGAGGAAGGGCGGGGTGAATAAAAGATTTTATTTTCGTGTCCTTACGCTTTTATATTTAAGTTTAATTTTTTATATTTCTTCCCTGTCACAACCTGTTAAATTACCTCCTTTCCCCGGTTTTGACAAAATAATTCATTTTTTTGAGTTCGGGTTGGCCGGATATTTGGTTTATAATTCAATTGATAATATCAAAAAAAACAGGGATCTTTTTTCTATTGTTTTTTCCGTTATTTACGGCGGGCTTGATGAGATTCACCAGTATTTTGTACCCGGTAGAACTTGCAGCTGGACGGATTTTTTTGCCGATTCAATGGGTATAGTTTTTACGGTTTTAATGTTTGGCAGTTTAAAAAAGAAGTCATAAAAATTATGGAAAAAATTAAAGCGGTAAGAGGCACAAGGGATATATTGCCTGAGGAAGCAGGCAAATGGCAGTTTTTGGAAAGTAAAGCGCGGGAGTTTTTTTCTATTTACAATTATAAAGAAATACGGACCCCGGTTTTTGAAGACATCTCGCTTTTTATAAGGGGGGTGGGCCAGGGGACAGACATTGTCCGTAAAGAGATGTATGTCTTTGAGGACAAGAAGGGAAGGAAATTATGCCTGAGGCCCGAAGGGACTGCCGGGGTCATGAGGGCGTTTATAGAGCATAATCTGGGAATTGGAAACCCGGTTAATAAATTGTTTTATATCGGGCCTATGTTTCGTTATGAACGGCCCCAGGCAGGAAGGTATCGTCAGCATACACAGATTGGCGTTGAGCTGATCGGGAGTTTGATCCCGTGTTTAGACGCGGAAGTCATCTCTTTGGCATACAATTATTTGAAAGATTTGGGATTGAAGGAAATCCATGTCCATCTGAACAGTGTAGGGTGTTCAAATTGCAGGGGCAAGTATAAAGATATTTTAAAGGAAGAGCTTCATAAAAGGCTTAATGACTTTTGCCCTGACTGCCAGGATAGGTTTAAATTGAATATTTTACGGGTTTTTGACTGCAAGGTTTTATCCTGTAAGGAACTTTTATCCGGTACTCCTGTAATTACAGATTTTATATGTCCTGATTGCGGGGAACATCTCAGGGAGGTGGAAAAATATTTGAATCTGTTAAATGTTGATTACGAGAGAAATCCGAGATTGGTGCGTGGATTGGATTATTACACGCGGACAACTTTTGAAATTATTTTCCTGGGTTTGGGCGCGCAAAACGCCCTGGCGGCCGGCGGCAGGTACGATAAGTTAATCAGTGAACTGGGCGGGGACGATGTCCCCGGGATTGGTTTTGCCGCGGGCCTGGACCGTATAATCATGGCCGTGGATGAAAGCAAAATTCCCTGGCCCGCTTTTCCTGCGCCGGATATTTATTTTGTTCCTCTTGGCGCGAAGGCTTATGATTATCTTTTTCCTCTCTGTCAAAAATTTCGCCTTAATGGTTTAAAATGTGAAATTGGATATGATGAAAAAAGGCTTTTAAAGAACCATCTTAAAGAGGCGGATAAATTAAAGGCGAAAAAGGTTGTGATTATAGGTGACAGGGAACTGGACCGCGGAATAGCGATTATTAAAATGATGGATACAGGGGAACAGAAGGAAATAAAATTGGAAGAGCTATCACCAGGGGAGAAAGAACTTGAAAAGAACTCATAATTGCGGAGAATTGCGTGAAAGTCATATCGGTATGGGTGTCACACTAATGGGTTGGACAAATACCCGCCGCGACCATGGCGGGTTGATTTTTGTCGATTTACGCGATAGATATGGAATGACCCAGATTGTTTTTAATCCGGAGATAAATGAATCTGTTCACAGCGAGGCCCATATTATTAGAGACGAATTTGTTTTGACAGTTGAAGGTAAAGTCCGGCCAAGGCCTGAAGGAACGATAAATCCGCATCTTGCAACCGGGCGCATAGAAGTTTTAGTAGATAAGTTAATAATTTTGAATAAATCACTGCCTCTGCCTTTTGCCCTGGGTGCTGGGGAAATGGTTGGCGAGGATGTCAGGCTCCGTTACAGGTTTCTCGATTTGCGAAGAATAGAATTGCAAAAAAATATTTTATTGAGGCACAAGGTTGTAATGACCATACGTAATTTTTTAAACCGGGAAAATTTTATTGATATTGAAACACCGTTTTTGACCAAAAGCACGCCGGAAGGCGCGCGGGATTTTCTTGTCCCGAGCCGTTTAAACCAGGATAAATTTTACGCGCTGCCGCAATCCCCGCAGCTTTTTAAACAACTTTTAATGGTTTCAGGTTTTGAAAGATATTACCAGATTGTGAAATGTTTCCGTGATGAAGACTTGAGAGCTGACCGCCAGCCGGAATTTACACAGGTTGACCTGGAGATGTCTTTTATAGACGAGGAAGATGTAATAAATCTGACTGAAAATATGTTCAAGGCAATCTGGCGGGAATTGGGCAGGAAAGAATTAATTACACCTTTTAAACGTCTGGATTATAAAGATGCAATTTTAAAATACGGTTCAGATAAGCCTGATTTGCGTTTTGGTTTAGAAATTACCGGGGTAACAGGTATTGTTAAACTAAGCCAGTTCGAGGTATTTAAAAAGGCAATTGATTTCGGCGGCGTAGTCCGTGGAATTAAAATCCCGGGCGGGGCCGGTTTTTCCCGCCAGGAAATTGACAGGCTTACTGAAGAAGCAAAGATTTTTGGAGCAAAGGGATTGGCATGGATAAAAGTTGAGAATAATGAATTTAAATCACCGATAGCTAAATTTTTCAGCCTTGAAATTCTGACAAAAATAAAGTCGGAAATGGATGCCGAAAATGGAGACCTTTTGATTTTTGTTGCCGATAAAGTTAAAATTGTATGGCAATCTCTGGGGCACCTTAGAAACTTTTTGGCGGGAAAACTGAATTTAATAGATAATAAAAAAGATGAATTTTTATGGGTGGTGAATTTCCCGCTTCTGGAATACAGCGAGGAAGAAAAACGGTATGTCGCGATGCATCATCCTTTTACCTCCCCGGGGGAAAAGGCGGACCTCGGAACTGACCCGGGGGAAATTTCCGCCCGTGCCTATGATTTGGTTTTAAACGGCCATGAAATAGGCGGTGGCAGTATACGAATCCACCAGAGGGAAATGCAGGAAAAAATGTTTGAAATCTTAAAAATCAGCAGGGAAGAGGCCAGGGAACGGTTTGGATTTCTGCTTGAAGCGCTTGCTTTCGGCGCTCCGCCGCACGGAGGTATTGCCTTTGGCCTGGACAGGCTTCTTATGATTCTGGTTGGAACGGAAAATATCCGCGAGGTTATTGCGTTTCCAAAAACCCAGAAAGCAACCTGCCTTTTGACCGGCGCTCCTGATATTGTTTCTGAAAAACAATTAAAGGAACTGGGAATAGCAGTCGATAAAAAGATATAAAATTTTTTTGGTTGACAACTTATTAATTAATGTTAAAATACAAATTAAGATGAAAAGAAAAAATATTTTTATAATCAGCTTAATATTATTGTTTGCCGGTGCCGCCTGCGCCCCGAATATGAAACAACTGGCCGAGTTAAACGGATATAAGTCCCAGGCGGAAAATGCAATATCCGCGGCTAAAGAAAAAATAAAAATTGCCAGGGAAAAAGGCGCGGAAAAGTATTCCCCGGATAATTTGAATTCTGCAATGTCTTCCTTGAAAGAGGCAGAAAAATATTATAATACCGGGGTCCTTAACCATAAAAAATCATATAAAATAGCGAAAGAAAATTATTTGAATGCCATTAAATACGGGAATTCGGCGGTCAAATATGCCGATTTAGCCATAGAAATTTCGGAAGCGTCCAAAGTGTTGGAAGAAGCTGAAAAAGCTGTTGAGGAGGCAAAGAAAGCCGAAGCAGAGATATACGCTTCGCAAAAGATAAGTAATGCAAATGCATCTTTAGGCCAGGCCCAGCAAAGTTTTAAATCAGGGAAATACGCCGAGTCAAAAGAATATGCCGAGAAGGCTATAAAATCCGCTGCTGACGCGAAAGAAGAAACAGGCGCTAAAAAAGCGGCCCTGGAAACAAAAACTAAACGGTTCGAAAAAGCTAAAAGCGAATTAACCGATTCATTAAAGAAAAACGAAATAAGCAGTATTATCGAGGATGTAAAGGAAATAATATCGGCCGAAACTGATTTATTAAAATATAAAATGGAAATCACTGAAAAGGAAGAAGAAAAAATCAGTTTAAAACAGGCGCTTGCAAAACTTAAAGAGAGTGACTCCGGCATATTGATTTTAATAGAGAAATATTACAAGGCGAAAAAAGACAGGGATGACGCGGAGAAAAAAGTGAAAATGGCAAGGGAAGAAAGAGATATGTTGAAAGAAAAACTTGCAAAATTAAAAGCAAAATCAGAAACAGTGGATGGGGAACTGGACGATTTGTTAAAAAAACGGGACGCTTTAATTGAGAAATAAAATATGAAAATAAAGAATTATTTTACATTTATTTTTGTTGTGTTTTTTGTTTTGGCGGCTGATATAAAAATATTTGCTGACGCTGAGTCCCAGGCTTTGACCGATGAAGCTAAGACTGTTCTTGAAGAGGCCATAAAAAAACTCCAGGATGAAACAAAAAAATTGCTGGATGAATATTCAAAAATCCAGGATGAAATAGACGCGCTTAAAAAGGAAATTGATGGGATGGACCGGGATATTGTGTCAAAGACAGATGAAATTAAGACAGTTGAGGAAGAAATAAAAAAATTGAAAGAAAAACCCACGAAGTATAAGGTTATTAAGGGTGACTGCCTTTGGAATATTTCAAAAATTGAAAAGATATACGGGGACCCGTATAAATGGAAAAAAATATACTGGGCCAACAGGGATAAAATAAAAAATCCTGATTTAATTTATCCTGACCAGGTTTTTGATATACCAAGGGGGATAATAGGCGCGGGGCCGCGGCCCACGGAATATGAAGTGGTCCCCGGTGACTGCTTATGGAAAATAGCGGGATTGGATAAAATCTATGGCGACCCGTATCAATGGCCAAGGTTATATAAAGCTAATAAAGATCAAATAACAGACCCAAAGCTGATTTATCCTTATCAGGTGTTTGATATCCCACGCTGATAATGGCGATGGAAGAAACAATTTTTTTTAGAAAACTCTTATTATCCTGTTTAACCGATAGTAAGAGTTTTTTTGTTTTAACGTAAAAAAATGGAAAAAAAGGTTTATTTATTAAATAATGAAATTGCGTTTTCGCTGTTTGGAAGCAATGACAGGAATATTAATATTATTGAAGAAAAATATGATGTCAAGCTTTTTTTCCGTGGAAATGAATTAATAATAAAAGGGCAGAAGAACACTGTAGAAAAGGTATTTTGTATTATTGAAGAGCTTATTAAATTGATTAATAGCGGGCATTCAATAAACAGGGATGAAATAGATTGTGTTATTAAATCGCTGCAGGAAGAGGAAATACTCAGGGCGTCTGATATTTTAAATGAAGATTTATCGGTCTCAAGGCGGGACAGGCATATAAAACCAAAAACTGCCGGGCAAAAAAAATATGTTGATGCTGTAAGAAAATATGATATAGTGTTTGGAATAGGTCCGGCAGGGACAGGAAAGACTTATCTTGCGATGGCAATGGCTGTTTCAGCGTTAAAAAACAAGGAGGTGGACCGGATAATTTTAGTCCGGCCTGCCGTGGAGGCCGGAGAACGTTTGGGATTTTTGCCGGGTTCCTTTAGTGAAAAAGTGGACCCTTATTTAAGGCCGCTTTATGACGCGATTTATGATATGATGGAGATTGAAAAAGTACAGAGGTTTATGGACAAGGGGATTATTGAGGTCGCCCCCCTGGCTTATATGCGCGGAAGGACCCTGAATAATTCATTTATTATACTGGATGAAGCGCAGAATACGACTTCTGAACAGATGAAAATGTTCCTTACAAGGCTTGGTTTTAATTCAAAAACAGTTATTACAGGGGACATAACCCAGGTTGATTTGCCGTCAAACCGTAAATCCGGTTTGATTGAAATACAAGACATACTCAAAAATATAGAAGGGATTGCATTTATCTATTTCAGCGGGAATGATGTTGTCCGCCATGAATTGGTGCAGAAAATAATAGAGGCTTATGCTAAAAGAGAAATTAAAAGATAGATTAAAAAAAAGCAAAATCATTTTGTACTCGGACATAAAAGGCAAAAAAATTGAATCAAGGCAGATAGAGATTATCTTGTCCCTGCTTGTTTTTTTGAGCGTTGTAACACTGCCCGAGAAATTTCACCTTATGCCCATAATAGGAAGAATTATGCTTATATCGCTTTTTGCTTTTTTAAGCGGTATTTACCTGTATTTATTCCAGCCAAAGGTTTTTAAATCAGAATCAAGATTACTTATAACCGGGTTGATTATTGTGGTTTATTTTGTTTTGATTAAACTGCTTTTCTGGATGGACATATCGATTTACCTGGTACCCGCGGCCATTATAGGTATTTTAATATCCACCCTGTTAAATCCAAGTCTCGCATTTTTTATAAGTATCCTGGCGGGAATTCTTGTCGGGATAATGAATAACAATACATGGAATTATTTCTTTTTTCTTTTGCTGACTAACTGGATTGGCATTTTCGCTGTATTTCATTTAAAAAGAAGAATAAGTATCCCCCTGGCAGGATTATTACTCGGTATAGGAAACAGCGTGGTCATCTTAATTATAAATTTGCTCAGCAATCATTATTCATCTTTCAGGACATGGCAGGAGGTCGGGTGGGGTTTTCTTGGCGGGCTCCTGGCCATTTCACTATCAAGTATTTTATTGATTGTTTTTGAAAATATATTTAACCTGACAACAGATATCAGGCTGATTGAGCTGACGGATTTGAATCATCCCTTGTTAAAAAATCTCGCGCTGGTAGCTCCCGGCACCTATCATCACAGCATAGTTGTCGGGAACCTTGCTGAATCGGCGGCGGAGTCGATTGGCGCAAACGGACTTCTGGCAAGGGCAAGCTCATATTTTCATGATATCGGAAAACTCAATAAATCAAAATATTTTTCAGAAAATAACACTATTAAAATACACGACAAATTGACCCCGAATATGAGCAGCCTTATTCTCATTTCTCATGTAAAAGACGGTGTCGACCTCGCGCATCAATACAGGCTGAGCGAAGGATTGGTAAATATTATCAGGGAGCACCACGGGACAAGTCTGGTTTCATTTTTTTACCAGGAGGCTTTAAAAGAAAACCCGTCTGAAAATTTGTCGGAACAAAATTACCGTTACCCGGGTCCGAAACCCCAGTCAAAAGAAGCAGGGATTGTTATGCTCGCCGACATTGTTGAAGCCGCCTCAAGGACTTTGAATAACCCCACCCCTAACCATATTAAATCAATGATTAACAGGCTGATAAATGAAAAATTGAAGGATAATCAATTGGATGAATGCGAGTTAAGCATGCGGGACATCACAAAAATTATGCAGGTTTTTGAAAGGGTTTTAATCGGAATATACCACAGCAGGGTTGATTATCCTAAAACTGAGGATATCGTTGATGAAAATATTGATAAACAACTGGCAAAAGTCAGCCAGATTGCGTATAAAAGAATTAAAAAAAGTAATTAGTACTGTCCTGAAAGGCCTGGGGTCGGAAGAAGCCATAGTTGGAATCACTTTTGTTGATGATAAAACCATTAAAGAGTTAAATAAAAAATACAGGAAAAAAGACAGGCCGACCGATGTTTTATCTTTTTATTTTGATAAGGAAGAAGCGTGTGGCGCGGCCGGGACGCGCCTCCTCGGTGACGTTGTAATCTCTGTTGAAACCGCGCTTCGGCAGGCAAAAGAAATAGGTCACAGTTTTGAAAAAGAACTGAAAATTCTTTTGATTCACGGGATATTGCATCTTTTTGACTATGATCATATCAAAAAGAAAGATTTTGAAATTATGAGAAAAAAAGAAAAAGAAGTTTTTGCGTTGATAAAAAATATTTAAAGATAACCTCCGCCCCTCTCCGTTTATGAATAAGCCAAAAATTAAAATCTTTGTCTGGATAAATATAGCGGTCCTGCTTGCCCTGATTTTTGTAAATATTTATCTGGAGGAAACAAAACAGGAAGACATAGAATCTGAAAGAAAATCTCTTGCCTCAGTTTATCCCGGGGCGGTCGGTTTTTCGGAAAAAAAAGGTGCGCCGCCTCATTATGAAGTTTATATGCTGAATGAAAAGGGGGAGAAAGAACTTGACGGGTTATGTTTCCTGTCAACGGATTTTGCCCCCGGTGTCAGGGGATATGCGGGGAAAATAAAGATTTTGATAGGTATGGATAAAGACGGGCAGGTCAGGGGAATAAAAGTATTGTCCCACAATGAAACACCATCGTATATCCAGGAACTCCAGGGACCTGTATTTACAGACCAATTTAAAAAGATGGACCACCGGAGCGGGTTCAAGCTGGGTACGGACCTGGATGGTATAGCAAGGGCGACGGTGACAAGCCAGGCAGTTGCTTCCGCGGTTGAAAAATCCGTCAAACTCGCGGCGAGTAAATTTTTTAAACTCGAGGTAAAGCAGGAAGAACCATTTACATGGATAAATATTTTTAAAAATTATAATTTATATATAATTATTTTATTTTTTGTCCTGGCTGTTGTTTTTTATTTATACGGCGTAAGATACGGCAGGTATGTTATATTAGCCGGCGCGATATCGTATTTTGGTTTTTTGGAGCTTAATTTTATTTCGATTATAGGGCTGATTAACATTTTCACAGGCAAAATTCCCAATATTGCCGCGAGTTTGTCATGGTATTTGTTGTTTTCTTTGGCATTTATTACAACAATACTCTGGGGAAGGATTTATTGCGGGTGGATTTGCCCGTTCGGCGCGATACAGGAATTTATGGGAAAAATAAGCCCTTTTTGCGCGAAAATAAATTATGAAAGCGAAAAAAAGGCCCGCCGGATAAAAAATTACCTGTTTCTGATTATAACCGGGGCGGTATTTTATACGGGGAATATCGGTTTTACCAATTATGAGCCTTTTAACGCGATTTTCAGATTAAAAGGGCCGGTTTTTATATTTATTTTTATTTTATTCTTATTAGTAAGTTCACTTTTTATTTTCAGGTTCTGGTGCAGGTATCTGTGTCCTGTCGGGGCATTTTTAAGTATATTGTCCAATTTTTCCATTTTTTCTTTAAAGGCAGAAAAAGAATGTAGTTTGTGTAAAAAATGCGCGGGTAAATGCCCCGTGGAAATATGCGAAGTAGAAGAGGATGTTTTTATTGATAAAGGGGAGTGTATTCAGTGTAACCTGTGCAGGGAAGAATGCAAAGAAAAGGCCATAGGGAATTAATTTTAAGTAATAATTATTATGTTATATAAATTAGACCTTCATATTCACACGAAAGCCTCTAAATGCTTTAAAGATGAAAAGCTGAGCAATGCGGAAATAAATAACGCGATTGTAAAACAGGCGAAAAATAAAGTGCTTGATTTGATAGCGGTCACAGACCATTACACATTTAAAAATTACCAGGAGATAAAGGACGCCGCGCGAAAGGAAAATATTAAAGTAGTTCCCGGCATGGAGTTTTCCTTGAAGGCGAAAACACCTGAAAAAGTATCTTTAATCGCGTTATTTGATGAACAAATTGAACCGTTTCATTTGAAAAATAAAATCTTCTCAAGACTAAATATCCCACCCGAAGCCGAAGGAAACGGCTATTTTCTGATTGAAAACGGTATACCGGAAATTCTTGATATGGTAAGGGAAAATAAAGGACTGGTTTTTTCCGCGCACCAGGACAAAAATGAAGGCAGGATGTTATTTGTCCCTGATCTTGTAAAGTGCGGAATTAATTTGTTTGACCTCAGGGATCCTGCCGGAAAAGATGAATTTTCGGAAAAATTCAGCAAATATAATATTATCCCTTTAACTTTTTCCGACAGCCACAAAATAGAAGATGTGGGAAAATATTTTATGGAACTGCCTCTGGACAAATGTTCATTTTTTGGGTTTAAAAATTATATAAATAGTTTATAATATAGTAGAGGTGTATTATGAAAAACAAAATTCTATTTCTGATAATCATAAATTTGTTATTTTTTTTAAACGGCATTGACGGAAAAATGATAAGATACCCGGCTGTCGCGGGCCAGTTCTATCCCGCGGGAAAAGATGAATTGATAAAGATGATAGACGGGTATTTATCTAAAGCCAATCCTCCAAAAATAGAAGGAACACTCCAGGGGTTAATCAGCCCGCATGCCGGCTATGTTTATTCAGGGCCTGTCGCGGGTTACGCGTATAAAATATTGCAGGATAAGAAATACAAGGCGGTTATAATTTTAGGGGCGAGCCACCATATGCCGTTTTCATACGGGGCCGTTTATTATCCTGACGGCGGGGATAATTATTTCCGGACGCCGCTTGGAGACGTAAAAATTAACAATACGATCCCGGGAAAGCTGTTAAAGAATAAAACTATTTTTAAAGCAGATGAAAATCCGCACTTGCCCGAACATTCAATCGAAGTGCAGATACCGTTTTTACAGAGAGTTTTAAAACCGGGGTTTGAAATAGTCCCGATTTTATTTGGGACGGATTCGTATCAAATTCTGGAGGAGGCGGCAGGGGAAATTTATGAGGCAATAAAGGATGAAAATGACGTGCTTGTGATAGCGAGCACGGATTTATCGCATTATTATGATTACAAGACCGCGCAAAAAATGGATAAGACAGGGATTGACGCCATTAAAACATTAAACCCGCTGGTTTTAATAGAACCTGTAATAAAAAGGGAAACCCAGCTTTGCGGTTTGCCGGGGGTTTTGGTTGAAATGCTTTTAGCGAAAAAATCAGGCGCGAATAACGTGCAGGTGCTGAATATGGCGAATTCCGGCGATGTTGAAATCGGGGATAAAAACAGGGTAGTCGGGTATTCGGCTGTCGCGATAACAAAAAAATAATATTTCTAAAACCATAAGAATATTGGATTACACGGGTTAGAGAGGGTTACACAGATGACTGAAAAATCATGGAAAAGAATCTTTGTTTCTTCGATTTGGGTTGGAAGTGTCCTGGCTATTTTGGGCTATTCGCAGTATATTTTATATTATTTTTTCAGGGACAAGGAAATATTTTATTATTCCGGGAGTTTTCTTTTTTTAAGCGGCATTTTCGTGCTTGTAATATCAATTATTATTGCCATAGTGAAAAGTGTTTATTTTATTTTTGATACCAAAGAATAACTAAAATTGCTGACTTTCGAACCAATTATAATAAAATATGAAGGAAAATAGTCTAAAAAAAAATTACAGCTTGTTGAAAAAACATTCCAAAAATGCAGGGACGGTTTTGTTTGGTGTTGCCGACATATCGAAACTCAAGGAAGATTTTATTTTTGAGGACAGAAGCGTACTGGATAATTTAAATTATGCTGTGTCAATCGGGATGCCTCTGCTTGCGGGTGTCCTGGAAACTATAAGAGATAAACCCACGCCTCTTTATTTTCATCATTACAGGCAGACTAACAATGTCCTGGATAAGTTAACGAATGAGATTTCTCATTTTATACAGAATAAAGGATTCAAGGCCATTCCGATTCCCGCGTCACAGATTATTGACTGGAAAAGGCAATTGGCGCAGGTATCACACAGGGTTATAGCCTATAACGCGGGGCTTGGCTGGTGGGGAAGAAATAACCTTTTAGTGAACCCGGTTTATGGCTCGAAGGCAAGATATGCGACAATACTTACCGATTTCCCGTTACAGGCTGACGGCCCTTTGAAAAATGGGTGCGGCGTATGTGTTAAATGTATTTCCGTATGCCCCACAAACGCTATTAACAAAGATTCAAGAAATTTTAAAAGAGAAGATTGCCTTGAAAAATTAAAAGAATTCGCAAGAATACCGGGCATAGGCCAGTTTATATGCGGGATATGCGTGAAGGTATGTGACGGAAAATCCAAAATTCAAAATTCAAAATTTAGGAATAAAGTACTTTATGGGAAAAGAAATAAATAGCCCGCCGGTTAAATTGATTACCGCTATTTATACGAACCAAATAAATCTTTTCACTGTTATTGAGGAAAAACTCGCCGGGAAATTCGGCGACATCGATTCAAAAAGCGAAATATTTGATTTTAATTATACGGATTATTATGAAAAAGAAATGGGGAAGGATTTAAAAAAAAGATTTATTTCGTTTGAAAAATTAATTGAACCCCCGGAGCTTGCTGATATTAAAATATTCACCAACCATGTTGAATCTCAATATTTGAAGGATAATAAACGCCGGGTTAATATAGACCCTGGGTATTTGACCCTCGCAAAATTAGTTTTGGCTTCAACAAAAGATTATTCACACCGTATTTATTTAAAAAGCGGTATCTACGCAGAAGTTACCCTGTTTTACCAGGATAATGAATTCAGGTGCCTACCATGGACATATCCGGACTATAAATCGGAGTTTGGCCTTTCTTTTTTCAAAAAAGCAAGAAGCGTATACCATAAACAAATAATATTAACAAAATAACACTAAAATCTTTTATACAGCAGCCGATAAATTACTATCGGGAGTGTTTTATGAAAAAATATTTTATAGTCATTTTGACATTATTTGGGATAACCAGCTATTCCTATTGTGATTATGAGTTTGAATATATAGTAAAAAAAGGAGATACCCTCTGGGGTATTGCTGTTTATGAATTGAATATTGACCCGCTGGATTTTTCTAATTTTGTGGAAGAAGTAAAACAGTCTAATCCATGGATAAAAGACGATAATTTTATTTACAGCGACAGGAAATTAAAGCTTTCACGAGAAGTCAATATAAAATACGCCGCTTCAGACAATATTAAAACTGATGCGATAATCGAAAGCCCGGAGAAAACGAAAGCGCCGTCAGAAAGTTATATAATCCAGAAAGGCGATTCATTGTGGAATATCCTGTCGAACAGATATAATTTAATGAATCCTAAAAAATTGCGGGAAATTGTCAAATTATGCCTGGAAATGAATCCCTCGATAAAAAATCCGGATATCTTGTGGATCGGGGAAAAAATATTGCTCCCGGAGAACATGGAGTCCGGGAAAATAGAATCTGTAGTTTCCGCGGGCACAATTCAAAACGAACCGCTGCAAAATATCCTGAATGAGGCTGAAAACAAGTCGCCTGAAGAAGTAGATAAACTATTCTGGAAAATGCAGGATTATCAATTGGTCAAAAATTCTTTGATTGTAATAAGTTTCGGGAGGTATGAGTTAAAAGTAAAAGCAGACCGTTTATTAATACCTCAGAACGTGACTGCTGAAAATAAACAGGAATATTTAATAAATTATGTTACATCGCCTTCCAAGAGGACTTCTATCCATCTCAAAAACCTTCTTAAAGAAAAAAGCTATATTTTAGTTGAAATTATAGTAAAATAATTTCAAGAATAAAATGGCGCAAATAAGATTACAAAAATATCTCGCGGGGTGCGGTGTCGCTTCCCGGCGTCACGCCGAAGAATTAATGCGGTCGGGGCAGATTTCAGTAAACGGGGAAAAGGCACTGGCCCCGGGCGTTAAGATTGACCCTGAGAAAGATAAAGTATTTTTTAAAAACAAGCTGGTCACCCCTTTAAAAAAAGACAAGATATATTTGTTATTAAATAAACCTAAAGGTTATATTACTACCGCCAGGGACATTCATGCGGAAAAAACGGTTTTTGATTTATTGAAGGGGATAAAAGAAAAATTGTTCCCGGTAGGCAGGCTTGATAAAGATACAAGCGGTTTGCTGCTTTTTACTAATGACGGAGAATTATGCTACAGGCTGACCCATCCTAAATTTGAAGTCGAAAAAACTTACTATGTCGAAATAAGGGGGGAAATAGCAAATTGTGATATCGCGTGCCTCGAACAGGGGATCGTAATTGAAGGGATTAAAACATCTCCGGCGAAAATAGAGATAATAACAAGGAATAAGAATATTTCTGAAATAAAACTGACAATTCGCGAGGGCAGGAAACGCCAGATAAGAAAGATGATAAACAAAATAGGGTACAATCTTTCTGAGCTTAAAAGGATTAAATTCGGGCCTGTTACACTTGGGAATTTAAAGGAAGGAAATTTCAGGTATCTTGACAAAAATGAAATAGAAAAATTAACTTGTAAAAAAGGGTAATAGTGTTTAAAATTATACGCGCATCATGAGTAAAAACAAACGCACACATATTTATACGGGCCTCGCGATAAGCGTATGTTCTGTGATATTTGTTTTGCTTTTTACCACATACCTGCATTTCTTTGAGGATTTTGAACGAAAAACACTGGACAGCCGCTTTAATTACCGCACAGATTACTATAATACGAAATACAGGGAGGAATTTGAAAATATCGTTATTATTGAAATAGATGATGAATCAGCCTCAAAATTGGGCAGGATCAGTGAATGGCCGCGGGGGTATTACGCGAGAGTCTTAGATTATATAAGCGAAGGCGGGGCAAAACAAATAGGTTTTGATGTGGGCTTTACTGAGAATTCAAAAAATGCGGAAGAAGATAACCTGCTTATTGAATCTATAAAAGAGTCGGGAAAAGTATATTCCAGTTATTATTTTTCCTCGAAACCGGGAACTAATGATGAAATAATACGCCACTTCGGTTATTCTTTCGGGAATGCACTGGACACCGCTATTTACTGGGAAAAATATATTTTCCCGCCAATCCGGGGGATTGCGCAAAATTCCAAAGGCGCCGGATTTATTAATTTAAAACAGGACCGGGACGGGATAGTCCGCCGTATCCCGCTTTTTATAAAATACGAAGACAAGGCATATCCCCAATTTGCCGTCAAGATGGCAATAGATTACTTAAATATTCCAAAAGAAAAAATTTATCTTGAAAAAGGCAAATATTTTTATTTTGATACTATTAAAATTCCTGTCGGGAAAGATAACCAGATGCTTGTAAATTACGCGGGTTATTATGTTTTCAGGTATATCCCCTTTTGGAAAATTTACGAAGAAATTGTGCCGAGGGAATATTTCCAGGATAAAACAGTATTTATAGCCGCGACCGCGGCGGGGGCCTATGATTTAAGGTCAACCCCGGTTAAAGAAATATCCCCGGGTATTGAAATAAACGCGAATGCTTTTTTTACTATAATAAATGAAAATTTTGTGTTACAATTAAATATACTGCAGGTTCTATTTATTTCGGCGGTGTTAAGTATAGCTTGTTTTATTTTGTCCAATTATTTGTCCCTTTGGATATCAATAATAACGACGGCAATTTTATGGGTCCTGTATTTTACAGCCGCGTTGTATCTTTTCAAGAATAATAGTGTCTGGCTGCCTTTGGTCAGGCCGACGCTGGTTATTTTTACGAGTTTCACCGGAAATTTAGGTTATAAATATTTAACTGAAAGAAAACAGAAAAAATTTATCCAGGACGCGTTCCAAAGATATGTTTCTCCCGCGGTATTAAAAGAATTGCAGGAAAACCCTGATAAGGTTAAATTGTACGGGGAGGAAAAAGAACTTACGGTGTTATTTTCGGATATACGCGGTTTTACTACATTCTCAGAGAATCTTTCGCCAAAAGAGATTGTGGCGGTTTTGAACGAGTATTTCACCAGGATGGCAAAGGTTGTTTTTAAATATGACGGGGTGCTGGATAAATTTATAGGCGACGCGATAATGGTGATTTTCGGAGCGCCTGTAATCCAGGCAAATCACGCGGAAAGGGCGTGTTTATGCGCCCTTGAAATGACGGAAGAAGCAGAAAAATTTTCCAGGGAACAGGAAGAAAAAGGGAAACACCGGTTTAGGATTGGAGTGGGAATTAATACCGGGAATATGATTCTCGGCAATATGGGTTCGGAAACTAAAATGGATTACACGGTTATCGGTGATAATGTAAATCTTGGTTCACGGATAGAATCGCTCAATAAAGACTATAAAACAAATATTATTATCAGTGAAACGACTTTTGAAAAAGTTAAGGATAAATTTGCTGTAAAAGATTTAGGCTGTGTTACTGTCAAAGGAAGAAAGGCTGAAACTAAGATTTATGAACTTCTGCAGGGGAAAAAATAAGGCGTTAATAATTCTTTGTATATTTAGCATTATCTTATCAGTAAATTTTGCTTACGCGCAAAATGATACGGCACAGATGCCGTTAAAAGATACACCGGGACCGGTTGAAACGGAAACCGCATTTGTTACCGGTGATATTCAAAAACAGCAGGAATGGTATAATTTTGAAAAATATAATCTCGTGGGTAATTGGACATATTCTTTAACAAATATCAAAATGAATGATAATCTTAAAGAAGTCGGGAAAGACTACGCGGGATTGAATCATAAACTAAGCTACTTGTTAATGGGCACAAGTTCCGGGTGGGATGTTTCGAACCTTGCCGATTTATTTTATAATCCATGGAGAGACAGGCTTATTGCGGAAACATTCCGTCTGGAAGCGGCAAAAGGCGGCACAAATATTAATATAGGCGACTTTTACCCGAGCTATTCAAGTATTACATTAGAAGGTTTAACTATCCGGGGCCTGGGATTTAAAAGGGTCTATTATAATGAGAGGCTTTTAGTCCAGGCTTTTATAGCCCAGTCCCAGAAAGCGGTTGAACCTGTTAAAGAAGATAAAAATGGAAACTCGGTAATTGACCAGGGAGAAGACGGAAACGGGAATAATATTCTGGATGTAAAGGAAGGAGATTTCCGCCAGCATATGATGGGCGGCAGGATTGAAAATAAATTCAGCCGTAATTTTAGCGCGGGAGCAAATTATCTCGCGGGAAGAGATGATATTTCATCTATTACTAATCCGCAGTCCGCCGATCCCGTGTCCGGCTTATATCCCGTGTTAAACAACAAAGTTATTGGGCTGGACGGCCATTTTCATTTTTTTGATGACAGGTTAAAGGTGGATTCCGAGTATGGGGAAAGTAATTACAGGAAAGGAGACAAGGACACTACATTCACTGACCAGGCGGTTAACGCTAAAATAAATTTTTTAAGCAAATGGCTGCAATCCAGGATTATTTACCAGAAGGTTGACCCGAATTACCACAGCGAGGGGAACCCTTACCTGGAAACGGATAAAAAAGGATATAATTTTGAAAATGAGTTGATTTTGTCCAAAAAGTATTCTTTGTCCGGAAATTATGAAAAATATAACAATAATGTTAATAAATTGCCGGTTGATACAACTATCGTTACAAAGGAACAGGAATTCAAGCTCAGGTATTACCCTGAATCGGGAAGCAGGGAATTTAAGTATAAAAAGACAGCTAAAAACGGTACCCGCGCCAATGAAAAAGACACAATAGATGATACGTATGGAATAACCATCCGGAAAGATTACAGTGAAGAGACATGGGTAACGTATAATTTACAATATATAAAATATAAAGATAACTTGCAGAATACCAATGATTACACAGGTTACTCGGCGTATCTGTCATGGAATTGGGATATAAAGAAAGATAAATTCAGTTTGATACCTTACTTTAATTATAATTTATATAAATATAAAAACCTGGACCAGAAGCAAATATATTATTTGACAAATATCCAGTCGAGGATTGTTCTCTGGAAAAACAAGTGGGTTTTGGTCCCATACCTTGAATATGATTATACAAGCCAGAACGGGAGTAAAATTCTTGAGAGATTCAGCCGTGACCTGGAATCAAAATTTTATTTGTCCCAGAGTGTTTCATTTAGTTTAAAATACGGTATATTGAATAATAATGATGAAAATAACAATCTGGATTATTCTATGGAAAAAGTCGGCGGTGAAATCACAGCCGTATTTTAAAAGAGGGTGAATAGGAGATTTAAGGATAATATGTCAAAAAATAAATTTTATATTATATTCTTAATTTTAACAACTATGCCAATAACCCGTATTTTTGCGGCAAAAAACACAAAGGATGAAACCCAGGTCATTTATTACGAGGGTAAAGCGGAGGCTAAAAGGGCGCAGAAAGAGGAATGGGAAAATGTCAAGCTTAAAATGATGCTTTATCCGAAGGACAGGGTAAGAACAAAACTCCAGTCTAAGGTTGAATTAAAACTCCCGGACAACAGCATATTTAATATCGGGGAAAACACGACTTTTGATATACAAAAATTATTTACGGATAATACGTCCGGTGCTAAAAATTATTCTTTTAAATTGTTTGTCGGGGACATGGTCGGGAATATTGAAAAATTAAAAAAAGGGGACACCTTTGAAATAGAAACACCTGTCGCGCTAGTGGGCTTCAGGGGGACAACGGTATTTATTCATGTGGAGCCCAATGGGGAAACATGGATCGGGATGAGGAGAGGTTCAGGTTATATCCGTTCGATAAAGACAGGCGGTGAACAGGTGATTGAAGAAAACTTTTATTTTCTGCTCGGCACCGACGGGGCGTTTATCGGAAGCGGGGTTTTATCAGGGAGCGATATTGACCGTTTTAAAAACCTTGAGAAAATAAAGGGCGAATTGATTAAAAAAGGCGAAGTAACTCCTCCAAAAATTATCTCAGTTGAAAAAGATAAAAATTTGGCGAGTATCAAGGGCCAGTCCGACCCGGCAAGCACAATTTATTTGGTTTCTTCCAGTGGACAGTCTCTTACAACAGCGGCGGATGAAAACGGCAATTTTACTTTTAAAATAAATTTTGGCGAAGACACATCGCCGCCTGTAATTAAAATCACAACATCCGAATTTGGGAAAAAAGCCACAAATAAAAGGAATTTAAAAATAGTCGGATTGGTGGTTGATAAATTTGCGGCAGGGGTCCTGAATTTAACTTTTACGTCCATGAACAAGGATGGAGAAAAAAGCATGCAAACTCCCTACAAATTGGATGTTTCGAAAGAAGGCCTTAAATTTTTTATCAACGGGGAAGAGTCTGATGTGAACGCAGGAGTCATAAGTACAACCTACATGCTTAACGAAGGAAGAAATGTTCTGGAATTCAGGGCAGTGGACGGGGCAGGAAACGAGGCCAGGGAAACAAAAATAATTTATCTCGACACGATGCCTCCTAAAATATTAAATTTCAATGTTACTCCGTATAATATCAAACTGGAAGACACTGTGGAAATTTCAATTGAGGCACAGGATGAAGTTTCTGAAATGAAAAAGAACACCTTGCTGACTTTAACTCACCCAAAAGGGGCTTCATTCCAGTTGAACATGCCGTATGATTATACTTTAAAGAGATACACGGCCAGGCTGACCCCGGGTGAATTTGTTAAAAATGACCAGTTTCTTACAAGAAGGGCGGAAGGACAGTGGAAAATATCGGCTGAACCGGAGGATGAACTGGGGAACAAAACACCGAAACGTTTCGGATATTTTAACGTGATTGATTTACCTCCTCCTCCACCGGACAAATAGTGTAAATTATGGGAAACATATTATATTTTAAAGTAAATTTTATGTGGAAAAAAATTATATATATTTCTTTTTTGCTGTTTTTATTATTATATAAATACAGCTACACAGCGGCTCCGTCTATGGCGGGCGGTTCAGGCCACAGCGCGATCATAAAATCAGACGGGACATTATGGACATGGGGATATAATAACAAAGGGCAATTAGGGGATTCAACAAACATAGGTAAAAATATGCCGGCCCGGTTGGGAAATGATAATAAATGGGTGTTACTTTCCGCGGGGGACAATCATACTGCCGCTTTAAAATCGGATGGGACCTTATGGACATGGGGGTATGATTCCTCCGGCCAATTGGGAGACAGCTCGAACATTGATAAAAATTACCCGGTCCAGATAGGAAATGACAACAAATGGTCATTGATTTCAGCCGGTGGATTGTATAATGCGGCTTTAAAATCCGATGGGACATTATGGGCCTGGGGTGATAATACTGTCGGGCAATTAGGGGATTCAACCAATACCGGCAAAAATACGCCGGTTCAAATAGGGAATGAAAATAGCTGGATATTGGTTTCAGCAGGATACCAGCATACTTTGGGTTTAAAATCCAATGGGACATTATGGGCATGGGGATTTAATTATTCCGGCCAGCTGGGGGACAGCACAGGCGGAGTGGAAACTGATAAAAATTATCCAATCCAGATAGGAAGTGATAAGAAATGGGTATCAGTTTCAGCAGGGGAGTTTCATTCTATAGCTTTAAAATCAGATGGGACATTGTGGACATGGGGATTAAATGATTACGGCCAATTGGGAGATTCGACAAACATGGATAAAAACGCACCGGCCCAGGTAGGAAGCGATAACAAGTGGATATTTATTTCAGGCGGATACCAGCATACCCTGGCTTTAAAATCCGATGGAACGTTATGGTCCTGGGGACGCAATACTTTCGGTCAGCTGGGGGATTCAACAAATATTGATAGAAATACACCGGTCCAGGTAGGGAATGATAATAAATGGAAAACAGTCATTGCGGGGTATCAGCATAACATAGGCATAAAATCAGACGGGACAATATGGACATGGGGATATAACGTATATAATCAACTGGGAGACAGTACAAATATAAATAAAAATTATCCGGTGCAGATAGCAAGAGATTTTAGATGGAGCGAGGCTTCATCGGGAATTAATCATTCGACAGGCTTAAAATCCAACGGGACAATATGGGCCTGGGGTGATAATTCTTATGGCCAGTTAGGAGATGGTACAAATGGGGACAGTGATATACCAATCCTGATTGATAGTAATAATGTGTGGACCGCGATATCCGCGGGAGGCAATCATACAATTGGTTTAAAATCCAACGGGACAATTTGGGCCTGGGGTTTTGATTCTTCCGGCCAATTGGGCGACAGCGCAAATATTGATAAAAATTATCCAATCCAGATAGGAAGTGATAACAAGTGGGTCTCAATCCTGGCAGGAGGGAACCACAGTATCGCTTTAAAATCTGATGGAACGTTATGGTCGTGGGGGTACAACTTTTACGGCCAGCTGGGAGACAGCACAAACATAAGTAAAAACTATCCCGTTCAAATCGGGACTGATAATAAATGGGTGTCAATATCAGCGGGATTTTATCACACAATAGCTTTAAAATCGGATGGGACATTGTGGGCCTGCGGATATAATTTGTTCGGCCAGCTGGGAGACAGCACAACTTCAAGCAAAAACTATCCCGTTCAGATAGGAACTGATAATAAATGGGTTAAAGTGTCAGCGGGAGGCAACCATACCACAGCGTTGAAATCGGATGGGACAATATGGGCCTGGGGATACAATCCTTACGGCCAGTTAGGAGACAGCACAAATATTGCTAAAAATTATCCCGTTCAAATCGGGACTGATAATAAATGGGTGTCAATATCAGCGGGGGATTATCATACAATAGCGTTGAAATCGGATGGGACAATATGGGCCTGGGGGTATAATTATTATGGCCAGCTGGGGGACAGCACAGGCGGAATAGAAACTGATAAAAATTATCCCATCCGGGTAGGAACCGATAATAACTGGGTTTCAATATTTGCCGGGTGGGCCCATAACATTGCAAAAAAATCCGATGGAACATTGTGGTCATGGGGATATAATGATTATTATCAATTAGGAGATGGGACGTGGGCCGACAAAAATTATCCAGTGCAGATTTATAATGAACCGCCTGCTGTTTATTTAAACGCAAATCCTTTGTATGGCAGTCCTCCTTTGAACGTTAATTTAATTGCTGAAGCAAATGACCCTGATGGAGAGATTGTAAGTTACGAATGGGATTATGAAGGTGATGCTGTTTATGACACAATGACAACGGACAGCACAATAAGCCGTGTATACAATACGACTTCTTATTTTGACATTTATTATCCAAAGGTCCGGGTTACGGATGACGGCGGTGCAACAGGTGAAACTTTTACAGCGGTGATGGTCTTTAATATTTTAAACCCGCCTACTGCCAACAGCCCGGTCAATGAAAGCAAATTAACCGATAAAAGGCCGAGATTGACTGTAAATAACACAAATAGCGCTTTTGAATACCCGTTGAATTACTTTTATGAAGTTTATACTGATTCAACGTTTACAGTGCTTTTTGACAGTTCGGTTGCGGTCCCCGGGAATTATTCTGATTCAACAAATTCATGGACAGTTACGAAAGATTGTGTATACGGGACAAATTACTGGTGGAAATGCAGGAGCGCGCTTGAATCGACAGCTATTTATAGTAATTGGATGGCAACATCTGCGTTCAGCGTCGGGGAAATTGATAACACCCCGCCGGGTATCGACAGTGTTTATATCGTTGACCCTTTTAATACTGCGGTTGTGGTGAATTATTTTAAAAACGGGCAGGCGCAAAACGGGCTGATATTCGCTAAAATAAGTGATAATGTAGATCTTGGCAGCAGTATTATTTTTAAATACAAAAAAAACGGGGAGTCAAATTCAAATTTTATAGAAAAAATTATTAATATTGATCATGATATTATAATTCGCGGCAGTATAATAAAAAGCATCGTAATTTTGGCATCAATAGATGCCGGTAAAATTACACCAAGCGGTATTAATTATATAATCGAAGTGTTTGATATGGCGGGCAATAAGACTGTAAAAAATGGATATTTGCGGACAGAAGTAAATAATTACAAGATTGTTTTTCCCACCTGGACATGGAAGATGATTTCATTTCCGTTGTTATTGCTTAATGAAAAAAGTTTTGGATCTGTGCTTGGCCCTTTGGGAGACAGGAGGGTCTATAAATGGGATCCTTTTAAGAAAGAATATTCCAAAACATATGATACAACTTTTGAACCTGGAGACGCTTTCTGGTTTAAAATCAAGGAAGATATCCCGTACGATTCAGTTCAAATCAAAGTAAACGGTATCTCGGTTGATCCCGGCAATGTGCCTGTTATTAATTTGCCGCCGGGCTGGTCGCAGGTCGCAAATCCATATTTTTATAAAATTGCAAGTTCAAAGATCAAGGTCGGGCAGGATACTACAGAGCTCTATGTAAGCGATACGGCAAATATATGGGTGGAAAACCAGTTTTTAACATATGATTTTGACAGTTTAAGCGGCAAGAGGTCATATTTGGATTTAACTAATATTACGCCGGAGATTGGTTTCTGGATGAAAAACAGGAGCGATAAAAACATAAACATTATTTTTCCCCAGTTAGATGCGGATGCAACAGGCGCGATGGCGGTGAATTCTCCTTCGCATAAAATAAAAAACGATGGATGGGGGATAAAATTGACAGTTCAGACAAAGAATTATATTGATACAAACAATTATATCGGTTTTATGCCGTCTGCAAAAAATACTTATGATTATTTTGATTTATCAGAACCTCCTCCTGTTGATGACGAAGGTATTTCCCTTTATTTGCCGCATACAGACTGGGGACGGGATAACGGGAAATACAGGACTGACTACCGTGCATGCGGAGAATATGGAATTTTTAATAAGACAAATTTTGATTTTATAGTCGAAGCTTATAGAAAAGATACGGCAATATTATCGTGGGAAATCATTAACCCGCCGGTTAATTACAATCTTATTCTTTATGATAAGAAAGATAATAAAAAGATAAATGTTAATGACATGAAAAACTATTCGCTTGGTTTCACAAGCACTGATATAAAGCGTGAATTCAGCATAATTATCGAATGGGACAATATCTTCCCGGTAGATTCCCTGGGGATGTCGGATTTAGACTTAAATCGCATAATTGACGGTGAAGACCTTTCGATTTTTAGTCAAACATTCGGGAAATCGCAGAATGACGGCTATTGGAACCCTGACGCGGATTTAAACAAAGACAGTATAGTAGACGGAAGCGATTTATATATTTTAGGAAACAATTTCGGAAAAAATTATTGAGGTTTTAATATTCTGCTTTCATTTTCCTGGTAAATCCAATTGATACTGACAAGAATAGAAGTTTGGCCTACCTCTGCGCCTTCAACATACGTAACCTGCAATTTTGCATAACGGTTATTATTATTTCTCAGACAATAGCTGTGTCCGATAACTACCGCCGCGCTTTCAGAGTATCCTGTTTCAGGGGCCTCGCTGATTTCGGATATCTGGATTATTCCCATATCCTGTATTGCGCCTCCCGGGACATATAATGATAAAGTATTCCCGTTTTTTTTGACACCAATATCGCCTTTTAATGTTTCTTTTTTATGAAAATATTCTGTTGAGAAATCAAAAGATTCATCAGGAATAAGATTGACTGTCCCGCCCTTTAATACCCCGTAATCTTTAGATAATTGTTTTACAGCGGATGAATCAAAAAATATCGGGTCCCCGCCTGTTTGAATTATGAAATCATTTTCAAAAATATAAACTGATTTTCCAAAATAATGTTCAACATTATTGTTTTCCCTGTATTCGGAAGATTTTGTCCAATCAAAAACTACTTTAAATTTTGCTGAATCAATTCTGTTAATTTCAAAATTTTTTAAAGTAAACTTGATATTGCTGTATTTTTTAAATTCCATATTGAATTTATCCTCTATTTCTTCATAACGGTTATCATCCGAATCCGCGTAGGAATTAGAAAAATATTTCATGAATAAAGAAGGGTCTTTGTTATCAAATGCAATTGAAAAAATATTTTTAACCAGTTCGGAATAATGCTGCTCGGGGTTTTTTAAATAAGTTACCGGGTATTCATTGAATATTTTCATTCCGGCATCATCATTGGTTGAAATGCGGACACATAATATATATGTTTTCTTGTCTTCAGGTTCAAATTCGTAATAAAACGATTTTGTCAAAGTTTCCCACAAATATCCTGAATCTAATGATATATCAACAATGGCAGAAGAGAAATAATTTTCGGGGGGGATGACGTTTAAATAAATTTTGCCCCATTCTCCGAGATTTTCAGGGGTCAGTATTATTGGTTTATTTAAAATATTGCCTATAATATTGACCTTGAAGGAATTGACATCAATTTTCTTATTTAATGGGGCGGGTATCGCGCGGGGAGCATATTCTTGTAGCTCCTGGGAGAAGGCGATATTTATTATAAATATAAATGAAATAATTATTAATATAAAATATTTCATAAGTGGAGCAGATTATCTTATTTTTTATGTATTGTCAAGCATTAATTTGAATTTATTGTAAACCATAATATTTAAGTAGTTGACAAAAAAACATATAATGGATATACTCTTTGTCATTAATTTAAAATTATAAATGAATAAAAATATATTAATTAAAAATCTTGAAAATAAAATCAATAGAGATATTGACATAAATAGAAACGAAGCGGATGAAGTGGTTTCAATAATTAACGAAATACCTTATGAAATATACCGGTTTTCAAACAGCATACGTGAAAAATATTTTGGGAATAAAATCAATTTATGCGGCATTGCGAATGTGAAATCGGGCAATTGTTCAGAGGATTGCAAATTTTGCGCGCAGTCCGGGCATTACCAGACAAGTACTGTTGTTTATCCCCTTGTGGACGAGGGAAAAATGCTCGCGGGGGCTGAAGCAGTAAAAGGATTAAAGGCAAGCCGTTATGGTTTAATAACGAGCGGGTGCAGGATAGAAGGGGGAAATGACCTTTTAAAAATAGCATCGGCCGTTAAAAAAATAAAAAAAGGCATAAATATTGAACCTTGCGCTTCACTGGGCGAATTGGATAATGAAGCTTGTATAATATTAAAAGAGGCAGGTATAACCCGTTATCATCATAACCTGGAAACATCGAGAAATTATTTCCCGAATATCTGCACCACACATAGCTGGGATGACCGCGTCAAAACCGTAAAGATCGTGAAGAATAACGGATTACAGGCATGTTCAGGCGGAATTTTTGGGATGGGGGAGACATGGGCCGACCGGCTTGATCTTGCTTTTGCGCTGCGGGAACTGGGGGTTGATTCCGTCCCTTTAAATTTTCTTAATCCCATTCACGGCACACCGCTGGAGAAACAAATTCCCTTAAGGCCGAAAGAAATACTTGCGATAATTTCTGTCTTCAGGATTATTTTACCGTCAAAAGATATCAAGGTATGCGGGGGACGGGAAAAAAATCTCAGGCAGCTTCAAAGCTGGATGTTTTATGCAGGGGCAAGCGGAATGATGATAGGAAATTATCTTACTACCGCGGGCAGGGACCCGAAATTGGACTGGGAGATGATTGAAGACCTGGGAATGGAAATCCGTGAATCGTAAATCGTATACCGTAAATCGAAAAATGGACCTTGAGGAAAAAGATAAAAAATATATCTGGCATCCTTTTACACAGATGAAGGATTATTGCTTGGGAAAACCCCTTATAATAACAAAGGGAGAAGGTGTATATCTATATGACAATTACAATAGAAAATATATTGACGGAGTTTCATCCTTGTGGCTTACATTGCACGGGCATCAAAAAAAAGAATTGGATAACGCGGTCAAATCACAATTGAAAAAAATTGCTCACACAACGCTTTTGGGTTTGTCTCACCCGGCGGCCATTGAACTTGCCGAAAAGCTTGTTGGAATCGCGCCAAAAGGGCTGACGAAAGTATTCTATTCTGATAATGGCGCGACCTCGGTGGAAATTGCATTAAAAATTGCCTACCAGTACTGGAAACAAAAAACCGGCCCGCGGACAAAAAAAGAGAAATTTATCGCTTTTAGAAATTCCTATCATGGCGATACAATCGGCGCAGTAAGCGTCGGCGGGATAAGTCTTTTTCATGGCTGCTATAAATCACTGCTTTTTGAAACGATATTCGCGGATTATCCTTATTGTTACCGCTGTGAAGGAAAACAATATTGCAAAGAAATAAACAAAAGCCAATGTGTGAAAAAAATTGAAAGGCTGATTAAAAAAAATAGTAATGAAATTGCGGGTTTGGTTATTGAGCCTTTAATACAGGGTGCGGGCGGGATGATTGCTGCGCCGCCGGGTTTTTTGAAAGAAATTAAAAATATTTGTTCTGAATATAATGTCCTGCTTATTGCTGATGAAGTAGCTACGGGGTTCGGGCGGACAGGAGCAATGTTTGCGTGTATGAAGGAAGATGTTGCGCCGGATATTTTATGCGCGGCCAAGGGAATTACCGGCGGGTATCTTCCTTTAGCCGCGACCCTTGTGACGGAAAATATTTATAAAGCTTTCTGGGGTGATTATAAAGATAAAAAAACATTTTTTCATGGGCACAGTTATACCGGTAATCCTTTGGGGTGTGCCGCGGCACTTGCAAATTTAGAGGTTTTCAGGAAGGAAAATATTATTGAAAAGTTAGGCCCGAAGATTAACTGTTTTACAAAACTTTTGGAAAAATTCCGGGCACTTGAACATGTGGGAGACATTCGCCAGTGCGGAATGATGGCTGGGATTGAACTTGTGAAAAATAAAAGTTCAAAAACTCCTTATTTGTGGGAAGAGAAAATTGGGATTAAAGTGACAGAAGAATCCCGGGAAAACGGGCTTATTATACGGCCATTGGGGAATGTTATTGTATTAATGCCGCCCCTTTCTATTTCAAGAAATGAATTAAAATCAATGATAGATATTGTTTTTAAAGCGATTAAAAAAATAACGAATGGGGAATAACTCCCCCTTTATCCCCCTCTTTTAAAAAGAGGGGGCGGGGGGAGTTGGGGTTTATTTATGCCAGGTGTATTTATAACAGGGACTGATACGGGTGTCGGCAAGACCATAATAAGCGCGGCATTAGCTTTTAGCTTGAAAAAGAAATCCGTTAATGTGGGTGTTATGAAACCTGTTGCGAGCGGCGGCATAAAAAAGGGCGGCCGCTTTGTTTCACAAGACGCAGTTCTATTGCGGAAGGCGGCTTCTGTGGATGACCTGGCAGGGCTTATTAACCCCGTCTGTTTTAAGAATCCGCTCGCTCCATATCCAGCCTCTTTAATTGAAACCCGTGGACTCAATTTAAAAAAAATATTTTTATCATATAGAAAACTGAGTATTAAACATGAATTTATGGTTGTTGAAGGGATAGGCGGCGTCCTTGTCCCGATAAAGAAAAATTATTTTGTTATTGACCTGATAAAAAAAATGAATTTGCCTGTAATTGTAGTGTGCCGCACGGGTCTTGGCACCATTAATCACACGCTTTTAACTGTAAATATTTTAAGAGCAAATAACATTAAAATATTATGTCTTGTTTTTAATAAGATGTCATCTGAAAAAGACCTCTCTGAAAAAACTAATGCCCGAATAATAGAAAATATTACCGGATTGAAAGTCATAAAATTTCCATTCCTGCATTTAAAAAAAATAAAATAATTGATTGATTAAATAATGCCGATACAATTTATATTAAATGAAGGTATTATTTTGAAAATAATAAAATTATCTTTAATTTTTATCCTGACGGGTATTTTTCTTTTTAAATCGTATATAAAGGCCTCTGAATGCGTGGGGTGCCATACCAAAGTTAATCCCGGTATTGTCGCCGACTGGCAGTTAAGTAAACACAGCAATAATGATATTGACTGCTCTTTTTGCCATGGGTTAGAACATAAGTCAGAGAGGGATGTTGAAAAAGTCCAAATGCCGACAACAGAAATCTGCGATAATTGCCATGAAGAACAAGTAAAGCAATTTAAAAACGGTAAACATTCACTGGCATGGATTTCAATGAATGCGATGCCCACGGCACACTGGCAGCCAAAATCAATGGTTGAGGGGATGAAGGGCTGCGGTGGATGCCATAAAATCGGGTTAAAAACCAAGGCGGAAATACGGGAGTTAAAAAAGGAAAGCCTGGGATATGGAATAGCTTCATGCAGTGTATGCCATACCCGGCATACTTTTTCAAAAGAGGAAGCCAGCCAGCCACAGGCCTGCCAGACCTGCCATATGGGATTTGACCATCCCCAATGGGAGATGTATTCTTTCTCCAAACACGGTGTCAGGTATTTATTGAAGCAAAATAAAACTCTTCCTGAATCTATTGCCGCTCCTGCATGCCAGACCTGCCATATGCAGGACGGTAATCACAATGTACGGACAGGGTGGGGATTTTTAGGAGTGAGGCTGCCTCTGCCCGATGATAAACAATGGGCTTCGGACCAAACGGTTATTCTCCAGGCCCTTGGCATTCTTGACCCCGGCGGGAAGCAAACGGACAGGGTCAATATTGTAAAGGCGGCCAATCTATTCAGATTAACGGAAGACGACTGGCAGAATGAACGTAATAAAATGATAAAAATCTGCAGCAAATGCCATTCAAAAAACTTTGCAAAAAAGGAATTGGAAAAAGGCGACCAGATTATTAAAGAAGCGGATTTTCTGATGGCTGAAGCGATCCGGATAGTTGTAGGGTTATATCAGGATTCAATACTTCCGAAACCAAAAAATTACATTTATTCTTTCCCTGATTTGCTCACATTCCATGATGCACCGACGGTAATAGAACAAAAGCTGTCAGTGATGTTTTTAGAACACCGCATGCATACTATACAGGGCGCGTTTCATGTCAATTATGATTATGCAATGTGGTATGGATGGAGTGAAATGCAGAAAGATTTGACAGAGATAAGGGCAATGGCTGAAAACTTACAGAAGGATTACAAAAAATAAAAATGAAAGCAAAATTACAGGTTACCAGAACCCGTTATTTTTTACTTGTATAAGCAGAAACACATTGATGTGTCTGATTCAGAAATGACAAAGGCGTTTATTTCGATGAAAATCGGAAGAGGCGTTTTTTTTTGCCTAAAATTTACTCAATTGAATACACAAATGAATAAGGAGTGAACAAAATGATTAATTCAGGAGATACAGCGTTTGTTTTGATTTGTGCGGCGCTTGTGATGTTAATGACCCCGGGTCTCGCGTTTTTTTATGGCGGGATGGTGCGTCGCAAAAATGTGTTAGGGATACTTATGCAGTGTTTTATGATTTTGTGCGTTTTGAGTATTGAATGGGTTTTATACGGTTACAGCTTGTCATTCGCTCCCGGCACAAGTTTTCTCGGGGGGCTTCAGTGGTTCGGTCTAAACGGGGTGGGTTTTGAGCCTTACGCGGATTACGCGGCTACAATCCCGCACCAGGCGTTCATGATTTACCAGGCGATGTTTGCCGTAATTACTCCGGCTTTGATTATCGGGGCCTTTGCCGAAAGGATGAAATTTTCAGCGTTTCTTTTATTTACAATTTTGTGGGCGACAATTGTTTATAACCCTATCTGCCATTGGGTATGGGGAATCGGCGGCTTGTTTAGAAATATGGGGGCTTTAGATTTTGCCGGTGGAACAGTGGTGCATATAAGCGCGGGCATTGCCGCACTGGTTACAGCGATTTTGATAGGCAGGCGCAAAAACATAGAACACACTACGCCGACTCCGCATAATCTGCCATTTATAGTTTTAGGGACGGGCTTATTATGGTTCGGATGGTTCGGATTTAACGCGGGCAGCGCCCTTGCCGCGAACGGATTGGCGGTAAACGCGTTTGTCGTCACTAACACCTCAGCGGCCGCCGCGGGCTTGACCTGGGCGGTCATAGAATGGTTGAAAAACGGAAAACCCACAATGTTTGGAACAGTAAGCGGCATTGTCGCGGGCCTTGTCGCGATCACTCCGGCCGCGGGATTTGTCAGTGTTTTGTCCGCGATTTTAATAGGAATGTTTGTAAGTTTAATATGTTTTTTTGCCGTGAGTGTCTTAAAACCCGCGTTAAAATATGACGATTCGCTGGATGTTTTCGGAGTGCATTGCGTGGGCGGAATTTGGGGCGCGCTGGCTACGGGATTGTTTGCCTCAAAGGCGGTAAATCCCGCGGGGGCGGACGGCCTGTTTTATGGTAATCCAGGGCAGTTGTTAATCCAGTTAAAAACTGTGTTGGCTACGATAGTCTATTCATGTGTGATGACTCTTGTTATATATAAAATAGTAGATTTATTGATTGGCATGCGCGTTACTGAAAAAGAGGAACTTATGGGGCTTGATCTTACCCAGCACCATGAAAGGGCGTATACGATTCTCGAATAAAAATAAAAGGGCAGGTTTGGAACCTGCCCCTGATAATGTCAAAATAGGTATGAAAGGAATGAAAGTTTTGAAACGGGGTAAATTTTAGATTTCTCCCTTTAGAAAAGGGAGATTAAGAGGGATTTGAGAGAATTGGCAAGTGTATTTAACACGATAA
>JBFMCF010000085.1 GCA_040754625.1 bacterium
TATGATGATTATTATACCTCAAAATTTTCTTAAAAACAGGGGGGAGCATTTAAAAAGTTGATTTTTATCGATAATGATAAGGAATTTTAATAAAATGTCAAAGAGATTTTTGACATTACGTAAAATTGAAGGGAGGGACAATAATGAAAAAATCAATTTTATTAATATTCAGCATGTTTATTATAAGTACAGGTTGTAAATCTTATATGCAGACTTATATTAAAGAGGAGGTGCCGTTACATAAAATAAAAAAGATAGCTATAATTCCTTTTGACAACACCAGCAAAGATAAAAATGCGGGAGATAAATTAGCGAGTCTTTTTTCATTGGAATTACGTAATTCCAAGCGGTTTGATATAATTGAAGCGGGTGAAGTTGAAAGAGCATTAAAGGAAGTAAAAGTAAGGGTAAAGGGGGGAGTAAGCACCATAGAAGTTTCTGACGTCCAGAAGATAGGTGAAACATTAGGGGCGAATGCGGTAATTATAGGGACAATAGATACCTTTGAGGTAGAGAAGAAGGACGACCCTGTGATTTCAATGAACATCCGTATGCTTGACACAAAAGACGGCTCTCTTATATGGAACGCTGATTATTCAGCGACAGGAAGCAGTTTTGCATATATTCTTGATTTTGGGAAAATAGAATCGCTTAATTTTCTTTGCCGTAAAATGGTTAAACAGGTGCTTGTTCCTGTTATAAAGAAAAGTAAAAACTCTTCAAAAGACGCGAAGATAAAAATTGAAAATGTCAAAAAGCTTTCGGAAGACACAGAGTTAAAATCTAAAGATTTGAAAACAAAAGTTGATGAATTGGAGGTTAAAGCAAAAGAAGCCAGAGAGAAAGCGAATGATATGGAATCGCGTGCAAAACAGGCAGAAAGTGAGGCATTAAGAATAAATCCTGAAGCGATAGCCCGGCAATCAGCCGTATTACAGTCTGAGATTAAAGATGCCGAGGGTAAATTAACGGCAATCACAGAGAATTTAAAAAGGAAATCGGGGAATAAAATCATCATTGAGAATAAGATAAAAGAGATTGAATTGGAATTAAAGGGTTACTATGATAAGATAAATGAACTTAAAAATCAAATTAATATTTGTCAGGCTAAACAAAGAGTAGAAGCTATCAGGGGTAATCACGGGGCGGCTGAAGAATTTAAGAAAAAAGCCGATGAAACCAGAGCAGAATTGGAAACAGTACAAGCAAAACATGATGATATTAAGAAAACTTACGATAGTTATACCGGAGAATTAGAAACCGTAAACCCTGATGTAAAAAAAGCGGAAGATGAAGTAAAGTTTGCAAAAGAAAAGCTCGATTCATTACAGGCCCAGTCAGCGACAATAGAAACCTATAAAAAAAATTTGCCTCCGGTAATTGGGCAGGATCAAATAGCAACAGCAAAACAAAAGGAGGCAGGGGCTAAAACACTCAGGGCAGCAGCAAACCAGGCAAGTATTGAATCAAAACGTTTAAGAGATATGGCTGATCAGGCAAAAAAACAGCTCGAAAAAATAAGCCATGACGCAGATGCTGCAAAAAAGGCTTATGAGGAAATAAGAACTAAATTAGGAGAAGAGTCAATCCCTGATTAGTATTTTTATTGACGGCCTTATTTTATGCAAATTTAAAAAATGTTAATTCGGAGGATATTAAATATGTTTAAAATTTTACTTGTCGGGATGGGCGGTTTTATCGGCTCGATATTCCGGTATCTTTTAGGTAATTGGGTCACCAGATTATTGAATAATCCGGAGTTTCCTTACGGGACATTTACCGTAAATATTCTGGGGTGCCTGATAATTGGTTTTCTTGGCGGTGTTGTTAATTTGCGCCAGGGATTTGCTCCCGAGGCAAGGCTTTTTTTATTTGCCGGGATTCTCGGCGGGTTCACGACATTTTCCTCTTTTGGTTACGAGACTTTTCTTTTATTAAATAACGGAAAAATTTGGACAGCCGGATTTAATATTGTTTCGCAGGTAGTTATCGGATTGATCGCGGTTTGGGTTGGATACAGGCTTTCGGGGATTTTATAATTTTATTTAAAAAGATCAGAATGTGTGCCGGTTCTTTCAAAAACGATTTCTTCTTTTGTTATTTTATAAATCAATAACCAATCAGGTTCAATATGGCATTCTTGCCTGTCTTTGTAATTACCTATAAGTTTATGGTTTTTATATTTTTTATCAAGCGGTTTTTCATGTGTCAGTTGGACGATAACTGCTTTTATTTTTTCAATGTTTTTACTTCTTTTTCGGGCCTTTTCTAAATCTTTTTGGAATTGTTTTGTATATGCCGGCTTTAGCATTATATCCCCAGCTTCTTAAACATTTCATCCGTGCCTAAGCAATGAATCACATTTCTATCAGCGTCTGTGTCTTCAAATACATTTCTTGTTGTTTCATTGGGAACAACAATTGAAAAAGGCAAGCCTTTCCTTAATTTTATCATATGATAAAAAATATTTATTGCCTCGCTTGTAGATATGCCTAAATTCTCTAAAAGATTTTCCACCTCTTTTTTTAATTTAGGCTCAATTCGAGCCCTTATTGTAGCGGTTTTACTCATTTTACTTTCACTTCCTTCCTTTAATTTTCTTTAATATAGCACAAATGGGCTACAAAGTCAATCCAATAGAAAACTCATTAAAAAATCTTAAAATAGGTAAATTTCTATTTTCAAATTATACTATATTCTGATAAAATAAGTAAAATAAGATAGTGTAAAGAAAAGACGGGATGTTATGAACGAAGATAAATGCAAAGCGATTCTAAAGGAAACGCTCAATATAGTTACGGACGGGTAATCTATCGGCGTCAAATCTTAAGAAATCCGCTTGACAAAGCAAATGAAGAGTATAAAATATTTTAGAAATAAAGGAAGGGAGGGCTTACTATGAAAGACAGATTTATTTTAGTGCTGGTTTCGTTTATTGTCCTGCTGATAGTCGTTCTTTTTGGAGATCATAAGTTATTTCCGGTTTTAGGTTCGTTTGTTTTTGCCCATTGCGATACAATGGGCGGGCCTGTTATTAAAGATGCGCAAAGGGCGTTGGAAAGCGGGAACGCGGATGTTATTCTTAAATGGGTCCAGAAAAAAGATGAGGCTGAGATAAAAACGGCTTTTGAAAAAACACTTGCCGTCCGCAAATTAAACCCGGAGGCGAAAGAATTAGCGGATATGTATTTCTTTGAGACGCTTGTCCGTATTCACCGCGCTGGGGAAGGAGCGCCTTATACAGGGCTTAAACCTGTGGGAGAAATTGAACCTATAGTGGCTTTAGCTGATAAATCGATAGAGGGTGGGGCGGTGGATGACCTTGCAAAAAGAATATCAACACATGTATCTGAAGGAATACATGAGCGTTTCAATCATTTAATGGAAAAGAAGAAGCATGCCAGCGAAAGTGTCGAGACAGGCCGTGAATATGTCGAGGCATATGTGGTGTTTGTGCATTTTGTGGAGAAGATACATTCCACTATTTCTGCCGAAACAGGACATCACGGGGAATCAGAGAGTGGAGAAAAAAAAGAGCATAAACATTAATTGTTTTGTTTATTATATTTGCAAAAATAATTTGTAAATTTGCTTGATTTTTTGAAATAAATGAATATAATAGAACTAATAAGAATAAATTATATTTGAGGTGCAATATGCCGAAAACAGTTACTTTAAGATTAAATGAATCTATTTACAGGAAAATAAGAGATTTTGCAGAACAAGATAATAGGCCGTTATCAAATTTTATTGAAACCGCAACCATGAGGTATATGGAACAAATTGAGTATGTTGATGATTTCGAGATGGATGAAATTATAAGAGACATCAGCCTGAATCAAAGTATAAAAAAGGGGATAAAAGACGCTAAGTTGAAAAGGGGCAGATTCATTGACTTATAAAATATTCGAAACGGAAGAGTTTTCTAAGAAACTGAAAGAAATTGATAAAAAGGGCCAACGATTTATTGAGTCAAAATTGAAAAGTTATATTTACCCTCAATTGGCGCAAAGGCCTCAATATGGGAATAATATTAAAAAGTTGCGTGGTTATGTCCCCGATACATGGAGATATAGAATCGGAAATTTTAGGGTGTTTTATATAATTAATGAAGAAGAAAAAGTGGTCGATATTTTATCCATAAAGCCAAGAAAAACAGCCTATGATTAATAAAACCTTGTTCAATGTTATTAAAATTTATCCCTCAAAAAATTTATATTGATGAAGATGTTGCAAATCTGCCTTTTTCACAAAAAATACAATCGAAATTTCCTAATCTGGCTGAAATTATCGATATCCGTAAGGGCGGTTCGCCCGCCTGCGGAACCGCCCCTACTACAAACGTTTGGCGTTTGACCCGCCATAAAGGAAAATTCCTCAGGCTTTGTCCCGGGACCAGAAATTATCTTTGCTGTAATTACTGGATAATTAACATGGCCCATGGATGTCCTTTTTCCTGCAGTTACTGCGCCCTCCAAACTTATGAATTCCCGTATTTAAATATCTTTGCCAATATTAATGATATGTTTACGGAATTAGAGGATTTTTTGAACCGTTATCCCGATAGGTTCTTCCGCATCGGGACAGGTGAATTCACAGACAGCCTTGCGCTGGATAATTATCTTGATGTTAACAAGGATCTTGTAAATTTTTTTTCAGAACGGAAGAATGCTGTCCTGGAGCTGAAGACAAAATCGGATAATGTTGGAAGGTTATTATCATTATGTCCAAAAGAGAATATAATTATTTCCTGGTCGTTAAATACCTCCCGGATTATAAGAGAGGAAGAAAGAGGTGCGCCTGGTTTGGAAGAGCGGCTTGCTGCGGCGCGAAAGTGCCAGGAAAAAGGCTATTGGATCGGGTTCCATTTTGACCCTTTGATTAATTATGACAATTGGGAAAAGGAATATGGTGAAGTAATTGAAAAGATTTTTCAACATGTAAATTCCATCCGGATAGCATGGATCAGTTTGGGGGCGCTTCGTTTCGTTTCCGGTATGGAAGAAAATATTAAGAAAAAAGCCCCGGCCACAAAAATTATCTATGGCGAGCTGATACCGGGGCTGGACAACAAGATGCGGTATTTTAAACCTATCAGAATCGAAATGTTCAAAAAGCTGGCGGATAAAATCAAAAAATTTGATAAGGGTATTCCTGTTTATCTTTGCATGGAAAGCCCGGAGGTCTGGGAAAAAACGCTTGGCTGGAGGCCAAAAAATAATGTTGAAATTGATAATTTTGTAGGGGCAAGGTTTCCTCGTCCCATCTAAATGCTGCACAAAGGCGGGTAACCCCGCTCCTATGAAAGTAAAATAACACCGAGTATTACGAGTATTGTACCTGATATTTTTTTGATTGTCACGGGCTCGCTTAGAAGAATTGTCGAGAAAATAAAAGCGAAAAGCGGATAACTTCCGGCTACCGGCACGACCCTTGATGCCTCCCAGTTTTGAAGTGCCTTGAAATATGTCCACTGGCCGATAAGCCCGGCTAATATTCCCGCCAGCGCGATGAAGAAAATAGTTTTTAAATCAAGGGTGAAAGGCTGTGTGGTTTTTTTGCTGTAAAGTAAAAGGGAAAAAGCGAAAACGCTGACTGTAAAACTTCGTACAGTAACAGCAACAATCGGTGACGCCTTTGTCATTGCTATTTTATCACAGATTGCCGCTGATGCCCAGATAAGCGCGGTAACCAGGGAATATATAAAACCGGCTGATTTCATTTTTTCTGTCTCCCGTTTTTCTCCAAACCTCTTTCCCAGGGTTCGAACCAGAATATACTTATAATACTTTCAAATATCGGCTGAGAGCCACTTGTAGCTCAGTGTTGGATTCGTCACCCTTCGCCAAGGCTTCGGGTGGTAGCACTAACGGGGTTCGAACCCGTGTCCCCGCCTTGAGAGGGCGGTGTCCTAGACCACTAGACGATAGCGCCGGCAATAGTTATAAGTTTCAAGTTGTAAGTGTTAAGTTTATAAAGCGGAATTATAGCTTAATTGCTTTTTATCGTCAATAAGTTTTATGTTTTGATATAAATCATATCCGATATATTTTTTTCTCCGTAACAATGATCTTTACCGGAAAGTCGTGTTCTTCGCGCGGGATTTGGGGGAAGATTTGTTCTTCAAATAAAATAAGAACGGGAATAAATGTTTTATTGGTTTTAGATAATCTTTCAAGAAATCTGTCGTAAAAACCGGCCTTAAGACCGTATCTCGCGCCTTTCAGGTCTCCTGCAGTGCCCGGGAGTATCACTATTTCTAATTTTGACAGGTCACTTTGCAGATTATAATCTTCTTTAGGCTCCGGTATGCCATATTTTTCATCAAAATATTTTTTATCGGGCGGAAAGGCAGGCAGTTTATGAAGTGTCAGTGTTTTTTTCCGCCAGTTTGAACGCGGGACATAAATATTTTTATTTTGTTCTAACGCCCATGAGATAAATTGATTTGTTCCTGCTTCTTTTTTTTCGTCCGAAGAAAGATAGCAAAATATCTCAGAAGAATTTTTAATCTCAGGCAGTGTTGTCAGATGTTGTGTTATTTTTCTGTTTTTTTCTTCTATTTGACTACGAGATAATTTTTCCCGGGCTTCAAGGCCTTTTTGGCGGAAGGTGGATTTGGTCAAAGGAAGTGTCTTGATATTCATGATTTGCTGTATCTTTGAAAATCGATAATAGAAAATTGACCGCAATAGAAGTCTTACGTAATCAAATTTCAATTTTCGATTCTCGATTGCTCTGTCCCGATGTTACATCGGGACTGGCTGGGGAGGAAGGAGTCGAACCTTCACCTGACAGATCCAGAGTCTGTTGTCCTGCCATTAGACCACTCCCCATAAAAATTTTCGTTCCACTCAAATTTTTGAGTATTTTGTTATTTGTACTTTGAAATTTGAAAGGATGGATAATACTAAACGAAAAATTTTTCCAAACTACAAATTACACACACAAAATACAATTTCTATTTGCTGGTTTTTTCTAATAATTCCAGATTGTTTTTTACCATTTCCATGGTAGGATCTATAGTCAAAGCCCGTTCCCACGCTTTTTTGGCATTTTGAACCTGTCCGGATGCCGCGTAAGCGGCACCTAAATTATTATATAGGATAGCCTGTGTGTTGTCAAGATTTATGGCTTTTTCAAGGGCTTCAATTGCCTCTTTAAACATACTTTTACTGCTGTACGCGGTCCCTAAGTTATTATAAGCAAATATGTTGTTTGGATCCAGTTCAATGGCTTTCCTGGCGAAAATAATGGTTTGATCAAACATATCTTTTTTCAGGTATGCACCTGCTATATTACTATATGAAAACGCATTAGTGGAATCCATGTTGATCGAAATTTTATATTGCTCTATCGCTTTATTATAGTCCTGTATTTCTTCATAAATAATGCCGAGATTATTTCTAATAGAAACGTTATCTACTCCAAGTTCCAGTAACTTCTGCATTTCCTTTATAGCCTCGGGATACATTTTTTGTTCCAGGTATATTTCATTCAGCATAATGTGAGGTTCAGGGATTTCCGAGTTGCTTTTAACAAGTTCTTTTAAAGTTTCAATGGTTTTATTGCTATCCCCCAGTTTTTTATATATTTTTACAAGACTGGTATATGCGATTTGGGCGTAAGGGTCTATTTTTATAGCTTCTCTTAATTCCTTCTCGGCTTTACTGAGCTGGTTTATTTCCATGTATAAATTACTTAATGATATAAATAAATCTATTTTTGAATAACCCATTTTTTTCGCGTTAAGCAATTCCTCTTCGGCTTCTTTCAGAAGATTGTTTTTTACATACAATTCCCCTAATTTATAATAAATAGGGGAATAAAGCGGGTCAAGAACTTTTGCAAGCACCAGATTTTCTTTTGCGGCCTCAAAATTTCGTTCTTTTTCAGCAATAACAGCTGATGTATAATATGCAATTGCAGAGCTTGGATTTAGATTCAGCGCTTTATCAATATGTTTTTTTGCATTATCCATCTCTCCGATTTGGGAATATACATAAGCCAGTTTGGCCAGTGTAATGTCTGATTTTGGATTGATTTTCAACGCTGTCTGAAATTCTTCTTTTGCCTTGTGCCAGATTTCCATATTAATGAAAACATTCCCCAGTTCAAAATGTGCCCAGAAAAAATCAGGATTTATTTCAATACTTTTGTTATATTGGAGTATTTTTGTCTGGTTTTGTTTAAGGGCATAACCAAGGAATAAGTAGTTTAGAAGATTTTCTTCCTTAGTACTGCATACTTTTTCATTGTATTCTGAGATAAGTTCCTCTTCTTTGTTAAGTTTTTTGAATAAATCTATCTTCGCAAAATTGGCCTCAATACTGTTTGGTCTTAAAGAAATAGCTTTTGAATACGCTGTAATCGCATTTTTACTATTGTCCGTAATTTCATAGAACCTTCCAAGATTATAAAATGCGTCAAAATTATTCGGGTCTGCGTCTGTTATTTTTTTATATTTTTCGATGTCGTCTTTAAAATCTTCGTAAATAGACGCGGACAGGTTTGTATGAAAAAAGATAAAAAACCCAATAATAAATATAGAAAAAATTTTCCTCATAACACATTATTATACCATTTTTTTATAAGATATTTTCAATAAAATTTTTATATTATCTGGATTGACATGAAAAAAAATCATGATATAATAATTTGTCTTAAATTTTAATTAACTAAAATAAATATAAGGAGGATATAACAAATGCAAATGGTTGGCTGGACTGTTTTTGCACCTATTCTCGGTCTTTTGGGAATAGGAGTGGCTGTGATTATTTATTTATGGATTCTCAAACAGGATGCCGGGAATGAAAAGATGCAGGAAATTGCGGAACAGATTCATCTTGGCGCAATGGTTTTCCTCAAGAGAGAATATACAATCGTATTTGTGTTTATCGGGATAATTTTTCTTGTATTGGCTTATTTTGTAGGGTTATGGACCAGTGTTGCATACATAAGCGGGGCAACCTGTTCAATGCTCGCAGGGATATTTGGCATGCACGCGTCGACAAGGGCAAATGTCCGGACTACCCAGGCGGCTAAATCAAAGGGTGCGGCAGATGCCTTATTGGTTGCGTTTCGCGGCGGTTCCGTAATGGGAATTTCCGTTGCCGCGTTAGGAGTGCTTGGAATCGGTATTTTTTATTACTTTACAAAAGATGTAAACATCATTAATGGTTTTGCGATGGGTGCAAGTTCGCTGGCGCTTTTTGCGCGTGTCGGCGGCGGGATTTACACAAAGAGCGCGGATGTAGGCGCGGACCTTGTCGGCAAGGTAGAGGCAGGGATTCCTGAAGACGACCCGCGAAACCCCGCGGTTATTGCCGATAACGTAGGTGATAACGTCGGTGATACGGCGGGAATGGGAGCGGATTTGTTTGAATCATATATCGGTGCGGTTGTATCTACGATGGTTTTGGGATTGGTCACAGATGAGGGTCTTCGGTCAGCCTTGATGGGTCTTCCCCTTATTCTGATAATGATAGGCCTCGTGGCTTCTGTAATCGGGATTTCATCGATGGATTTTTTAAAGAAGATAAACCCGCAGTCGGCGTTAAATTATGCGACATATATAAGCTGTGTGCTTTTTATAATCGGGGCTTATTTTGCCACGATGAATATGCTTGGCAAGATAGATGTATTCTGGGCGATTGCGGCGGGTTTGGGTGCGGGAGTTCTTATCGGCAAAGAAAGCGAGTATTACACATCAGGCAAACCTATTGAAGAAATAGCGCAAAGCAGTGTATCTGGCGCGGCCACGAATATTATCACGGGCCTCGCTGTTGGTTTCCAGAGCACAATTCTCCCGATGCTGACAATATGTGTTGCGATTTTTGTTTCTTATTATTTCGCCGGGCTTTATGGAATTGCAATTTCAGCAGTTGGGATGCTTTCAACAATCGGGATTGTAATGTCAACGGATTCATACGGCCCGATTTCGGATAATTCGGGCGGTATCGCCGAAATGTCAGGCGCGGGTCCTGAAGTCCGGAAAATTACGGATACACTGGATTCACTTGGAAACACCACCGCGGCAATCGGCAAGGGGTTTGCAATCGGTTCAGCCGCATTGACATCCCTGGCCTTATTTGTGGCGTTTAGACAGCAGGCAAAACTGGAATCAATTGATTTGACAAACGCAAATGTTTTACTCGGGATTTTTGTGGGAGGAGTAGTCCCGTTTTTTATTGCCGCGATAACAATGAAGGCAGTGGGCCGCGCGGCAAACGGATTGGTGCTCGAAGTCCGGCGCCAGTTCAAAGAGATAGCCGGACTTATGGAAGGAAAGGCAAAACCGGATACCGCAAGATGTATTGATATTGCGACAAAATGTGCATTGAAAGAAATGATTATCCCTGGGGCCTGTGCGGTGGTTCTGCCATTGGCCATAGGGTTTCTTTTTGGTAAAGAAATGCTTGCCGGTTTTCTCGTGGGGGCTACCATGGTCGGGGTTTTATTCGGGATAATGATGGCGAACACAGGCGGTGCGTGGGATAACGCAAAGAAATGGATTGAAGCGGGTAATCTGGGCGGGAAAGGTTCGCCGACACACAAGGTGGCAGTTGTCGGTGACACAGTTGGCGACCCGTTTAAAGACACAACCGGTCCGGCAATGAATATTTTGATTAAATTGATGTCGGTTGTTTCTCTTGTTTTCGCGCCGTTGTTTCTTAAATAGAAATTTATTATTGCGAATATTTTTCAAAGCCCCGTGTAAAAAACACGGGGCTTTTTATTTAAACCGCCCTTTAAATTGACATCTTATTATTTCTAATGTAGAATAAATCAATATGTCGGGAGGCTGACATGCATGAATTAACCACATTCCAATGGCTGTATATTTTTGAATTAACCGCCCCTGTTTTTTATAGAATTAAAAGGGGATATCTTAAAAATGAAGAAGACAGGAAAACATTTTTGCATTTTGAAGAAATGGAAACACCTCATTCTCCAATGATTAAGGAATTTTTAAAAAGATATAACCGCGGGGTATTTCCATTCCCAAAAGTTGTCGAAATCCCGGCCGCGGTTTTTTCCCATATCATATGTTTATTCGGTGAAAAGGCAATGTTTTACTTTGAATATTTGTTTGAATATGAGGCAGTGCATGTTTATACCAAATTGATAAATAATACAAAAGATGATGAATTTAAAAAGGTAAATATTATTTTGCGGGGCGAAGAAATTCCGCATTTGCAATTTTTCCAGAAAAAGCTGGGGAAAGAAATATATAAAATAGAATAAAAAATTTTATGTCAAAAGAAAAAATACTCATAGTGGAAGATGATAAAAATATTTCCAAATTAATTAAATATAACCTTGAAAAAGCGGGTTATGCCTGCAGCATAGCGGCGGGCGGCGAGGCTGTCCCCGGGATTTTAGAAAAAGAACCGTTTGTCCTTGTTATACTTGACATTATGCTTCCCGGAATGGATGGTTTTGAAGTGTGCCGGCTGATAAAAAAAGATGATAGATTTAAAAACATACCTGTAATAATGCTCACAGCCAAAGGTGAAGAGGTTGACAGGGTGGTAGGTTTTGAATTGGGTGCGGATGATTATATTGTCAAACCTTTCAGCCCGCGTGAGCTTGTTTTAAGAATAAAAGCCATCTTAAAAAGAACCATGCCGGAGGAAATCAAAAAAGATGTCCTCGATGCAGGAAATATCTGCATGGATATAACCAGGCACAAGGTTACAATTAACCAGAAAGAGGTTGAACTTACGCCTCTGGAATTCAAATTACTTGCCACTCTTATACAAAGGCGGGGCAGGCTCCAGTCAAGGGATGGTTTATTGCAAGACGTGTGGAATTTTGATTCAGAGGTTGATACCCGCACTATTGACACTCATATAAAGCGTTTGAGGGAAAAGCTGGGTAAATCCGGAAATATGATTGAGACTATAAGAGGAATGGGGTATAGGTTCAAGGAAGAATAACTTGTTGACAATTGAGCATTAACTATTGACAATTCATAATTAATTTAATTAATGCTTAATTGCCAATTGTTAATTAAATACAAAATAATGATAATTTATATAATTTTTGTAATTATTATTTCCATCCTCCTTTTGAAACTCTCCAAGGCAAACCGGCTTATCCAAAAATTAAAATTTTTGTCACGGGAAACAGAATTAAAATTAAATAAACAGATAGAGATTAGTTCCATTGACAAGGCGAAACTCGAAGCGGTATTGTCGAGTATGGTTGAAGGTGTGCTTGTTGTTGACAGGAAAAGAGAAATTTTGCTGATTAACCCGTCGCTGAGAAAAACCCTTATAATAGAACTCCCGCCTGAGGGTAAAAGGCCGTTAGAGGTTATTTCAAATATTTCCGTTCATGATATTGTATTGAAAACGCTGGAGGAACAAAAGTTAATTTCTGAGGAAATATCGCTTAACCTGCCGGAAGAAAAATTTTTCCTGATTAACAGCGTTCCTGTAATTAAAGATAAAGAAACAGAAGGGGCAATTTTAGTCTTTCATGATATTACTGAGATAAAACGTTTGGAGAAAATCCGCAGTGAGTTTGTAGCCAACGTGTCTCATGAATTGCGGACCCCTTTATCAAGCATAAAAGGTTACGCCGAGACCCTTCTGGACGGGGCGATCGGTGACAAAAAGAACCTGCGCGATTTTATTGAGATAATCCATCATGACAGCGACCGCCTTGCGAAATTAATCGATGATTTGCTGGATTTGTCAAAAATAGAATCGGGAAGGATGAAAATTACGCTTGAAATAGTTGATATTTCGGACATAGCGAAACAAACCATCTCAATTTTGGATAACCAGGCAAAAAGAAAATCCATTTCAATAAATGTGGACATTCCACAAGGCCTGCCAAAGGCGGCAGCGGATGGTAAACGCCTTTCCCAGGTTTTTTTGAACCTTCTCGATAACGCGGTAAAATACACGCCTGAAGGAGGTTCGGTAAAAATCAGCGCTTCTTCAAAAGAAAAATTTATTCAAGTCAATGTGTCTGACACAGGGATTGGAATTCCAAAAGAGGCCATTCCGAGAATTTTTGAAAGATTTTACCGCGTTGACAGGGCCCGCTCCCGCGATCTGGGCGGGACCGGTCTCGGTCTTTCCATCGTCAAGCACATCGTCCAGGCCCATGGCGGAGAGGTATGGGTGAAATCCGAGTTGGGCAGGGGATCCATATTCGGTTTTAGTGTTCCGCAGGCGTATTACGGTATTCCTTGATTAACTCAAGCAATTCATTACCGAATTGTTCGGTCTTTTTATTGCCTATCCCTTTGATTTTTTTGAGTTCCCTGAGAGAGGACGGGAGCTCATTTGCCAGTTGCACAATAGTTTTTTGATGTAATATCATGAAGTGCGGCACATTTTGCTCACCGGCCTTGTTATCACGCCATGTTTTGAGGTCCAGATAAAGTTTGGGATGGGCGGTATAAGAGGATATATGTTTATCAGGGGCTTTCCCTGCAGGTTTTATTTCGGGTTTATCCATAGCGGCTTTCGCCTTTGCTGTCAAAAAGTCCTTTATGGTAAACCCTCCGCGGCATGCCTCGAAACAGGCTAATTTGATTATTACCTCCCCGCCGAGCCGTTTCAACGCCTCTCTTATCAATTTTTGCACGGATTTATTGTCTGTTTCTATCCCGGTATTTTGCAATATGTTAAAGATAATGATATTGATTTTTTCGGTAAAATAAATACCGGCCTTTTTTATACGGTCCTGCAAATCCGGGTTTTCTTCTATATTATTCTGTTCAGCGGTTAATTGTCTTAACTGAACTTTGAATTTCTCTGCCGCATCCATAATTTCAGTTTTAAAAGACGCGTTCATCCCGTCAAAAATTTGTTTAAGACCGGGATAAAGACTGGCCTTATATTCATCCATGAGTTTTATGCAGTAATTTAATTGTCTCTGGATAAGGTTAAAATCAAGGAGTTCATTAAGAAGCATATTTTGATAAGTGTTTTTAGATTCCTCCAAAAGTTTTTGACCGGGAGGGCTTTGTTTGGCATTAAGACTAAAGGCCCTTATGGCTGGGTCGCTTTTAATGCTTTTGTGTGAAATAGGCGTGTTCAGCACCAGGCCATCCAGTGTTTTTAAACGGCTCAAGGCCACATAAACCTGGCCGTGGGCAAAGGCGGCATTGGCATCAATAACGGCTTTTTCGAAAGTCAATCCCTGGCTTTTGTGAATGGTAATGGCCCACGCTAATTTTAGAGGATATTGAGTGAAAGTGCCGGTAACATCCTCTTTTATTTCTTTTGTAGTTTCATCAATGGAATATTTTATATTTTGCCACTCAACGGGAAGTGCCAATACCGGGTCCGTACCACCGGGGCATTGGACAAAAACGGAATCATCTTTAATGGAGATAACCGTACCTATTTTCCCGTTATAATAAAGCTTTTCGCGTGAACTGTCATTTTTAACAAACATTACCTGCGCGCCCTCTTTTAATGTAAGTCCGGGGTCGGTCGGGAATGCGTATTCGGGAAAATCGCCTTCTACGACTGCTTTAAAGATGTGCGCCTTCCCTGCCAGCCTTTTCAGTTTCGATTCATTTATATTTTTGGCATGGGCATTATGGGTTGTAAGGTAAATATATCCCTTTTCATCACGATGGCTGAACCCGGGTATATATCTTTTATTCAGTTCACGCAGTGTGTCGTCATCTAACGTGTTTTCGCGTATTTTATTTAGAATCTCAATAAAGGCATTATCGCTCTGGCGGTAGATATGTTTAAGTTCAATGCTTACATATTGGGTTTGTTGAAGTGCCTTGCTCCCAAAGAAAAATACGGTATCATAATAATCTTTTAAAACCGTCCATTCATCATCTTTCACAACGGGCGCAAGCTGTTCAAGGTCTCCTATCATAAGCAGTTGTAACCCTCCGAACGGTTTGTCCCTGTCTCTGTATCTTCGCAGCACCCCGTCAACCCCGTCAAGAAGGTCGGCCCTTACCATGCTTATTTCGTCAATTACAAGAAGATCGAGGCCTTTGATAATATTTATTTTTTCACGGCTGAATTTTTTACTATTGTCCCCCTGTTTTTCCCCGGGGATACAAGGTCCAAAAGGCATCTGGAAAAACGAGTGGATTGTCACCCCGCCCGCATTAATCGCGGCAACACCTGTCGGCGCGGTAACTATCATCCTTTTAGGCAAATTTTTTTTTAAGTTATGCAGGAATGTAGTTTTGCCGGTGCCGGCTTTTCCCGTGAGAAAAATATTTTTACACGTGAATTTTACAAAATCGAAAGCCAGTTGTGATTGGAAATCATGCGTAGTTTCCATATGTATTTATAAAATTATATACTTGCTGGAAACTGCTGTCAAGGTTTCTGTGAAAAAATACTTGACAAGATAAATCTGATTATGTATACTATTCAGTAAAATCAGAATTATCAGAATAAATGGAGGTAGTAAAATGGTAAAAAAAAGAGATGTGGCCTGCTGCGGCAGTGAAATGCCGATGGGGTGCTGCAAGGTTGAATCACTCGTTAACGTGGATGAGCGCGGACAGATGGTTTTGCCTAAAGAAGTGCGGGAAAAAGCCGGCATCAGGGCAAACGATAAATTGGCGCTGGTAAGCTTTGAAAAAGAGGGGAAAATATGCTGTATCAGTTTAATCAAAGCGGAGGAACTGGCAAAAATGGTAAAAGGTATTCTTGGCCCGCTTGTGGATGATGTATTTAAAAAATAGGAGGAAGTGAAAATGGGAAATGTAAACATAAAACAAATAGTGAGGGAAAATTACGCAAAGATTGTAAAAAATGACAGTACTTGTTGTGTCCCTAAAAAATCGTGTTGCGGAAATGTTAACGCGGCAGAACACATAAGCAAAAATATAGGTTATTCTACGGAAGAACTTAAGTCAGTTCCTGAAGGCGCCAACCTCGGGCTTGGCTGCGGCAATCCAACCGCGTTAGCGTCGCTAAAAAAAGGAGAGACAGTCCTCGATCTTGGTTCGGGCGCCGGTTTTGATTGTTTTTTGGCGGCAAATAAGGTTGGAAAAAACGGGAAAGTCATAGGTATTGACATGACCCCTGAAATGATTGAAAAGGCGAAAGAAAATGCCGGTAAAGGGAATATTCGAAATGTGGAATTTAAACTGGGAGAAATTGAGGCCCTGCCGGTGGATAATAATTCAGTTGATGTAATAATCTCAAACTGTGTAATCAATCTGTCCCCCGACAAGGAAAAGGTGTTTAAAGAGGCATTCCGGGTTTTAAAACCCGGTGGGAGAATGATGGTTTCGGATATTGTCCTGCTGGAAGCGCTCCCGGATTTCGTGAAAAATTCAATTGAGGCATATGTCGGATGCCTCGCGGGCGCGATAAATAAAAATGAATACATTGACGCAGTAAAAAAAGCGGGATTCGATGAAGTAAGAATAGCTGACGAAAATTCTTTTCCCGTGGAATTCATGGCAAATGACCCGACAGCAAAGGCGGTAATGAATAATTTGAAAATATCATTTGAAAAACTGTGTGAAATAGGGAAATCCATTGTCAGTATAAAGGTGTCAGCGTTTAAAAACAGGGGAATATCCACGGGTAGACATCTTGTTGACAACTATGAAAATATGATTTATCACAAAGTTGTATAATCCTATGGACATCTTGTTGACAACTTTAAAATATCATTATATAATAAAGTTGTAAACCCCCGCACCAAAGATTTTGGTGTGGGGGTAAATTAAAACAGGAGATATGTGTGGATATACCTGCATTAATAATCAAACGGATAAAAAAAAGCGGAAGCGCAAGAATATCGGAAATTGTAAAAGCCACCGGATATTCAAGGCAATACATTAACAAATATTTTCAGGAATTGAGAAATGAAGGTGAAATAAAACTGCTTGGAAGGGCAAATAAGGCTTTTTATGTTCCGGCAAAAGGCAGGCTGGCAGACCGGGCACAGAAAAACATTACCAGGATCCACCGCATTTTGGTTAACAAAGGTCTTTCGGAAGATGTGGTCTTTAATGAAATTAAACAAAAAAGCGGAGTTTTATTTAATATCCCGAAAAATGTTTTGGATATAATAAATTATGCTTTTACAGAGATGTTAAATAATGCTATTGAACATTCACAGTCAAAAAAAATAGAAATAACAATAGTGCGGAATAAAAGAAACATTAATTTTAACGTGGTTGACAGAGGAATAGGTATTTATAATAATATAATGCAAAAAAAGCGCCTTAGAGACTCCATTGAAGCCATACAGGATTTGCTTAAGGGAAAAGAAACTACCGCCCCGCAGGAACATAGCGGTGAAGGGATTTTTTTTACGTCAAAGGTTGCTGATTTTTTCAGCATACAAAGCTCAAAGAAAAAACTTATTTTTGAAAATACAATAGATGATATTTTTATTAAAGACATCAGGTATTTCAAGGGCACAAAAATATTTTTTTTAATAAATATTGATACGGAAAAACAGATTGGGAACATATTTAGAGAATACACTGATGATTCATTTGAGTTTAAAAAAACAAAAGTTACTGTAAAACTTTATAAAAAGGGTTTAGAATATGTATCACGGTCACAGGCGCGAAGAATCTTGAGCGGGCTGGATAAATTTAAAACAATTTACATGGATTTTAAAAATATTGAAACAGTTGGGCAGGGTTTTGCCGATGAAGTTTTTCACGTATGGAAATCGCATAATCCCGGGATTTCAGTTCTGCCGCTTAACGCCAATGAAAACGTACATTTTATGATTAACCGCGCAAAAAAATCAGTGGAGCTGTCTTTTCTAAAATAATCTCTGTTAAAAAAGCAGATTTATATTCGATTAAGAGAAGCTTGCTTCTTTATCCACTTAAACGATTTTTGAGCAGATTCCGCCTGTACTGGGGCAACATTCAGTTTTACATTCCAATTTACAAACCTGCATAGTGTTCCGTCATAGGCAGGATGGCGGCGTATGCGGCGCTCGGCTGGATTATTATCAGTTCCCTTTTAAGCGTTCCGCAGGCCGCGCAGTTTTTGCAGAAATACATGTCAAAGGCTCTTGGCCCTCTTTTGATAATCACGGGGTTGTTCTTGTTGGAAATAATCACTCTGCAAATGCCTGGGATTTCGTTGTCTCAAAAACACCTATTATTTAACAAGGAAGATCGGGGCGGGGTGTGAGTAGAAAATATACCTAAAAGGCCATTAAAATAAGTGTTAACAGAAATATAGTTGACATTCGTCAAGATATTACAATAAAAGAACCAGAGTTCCGATGGTATAATTTGCAAGAGATAGATGTAAATATGGAAGTCAAGCCGATAGGAATAATCCTCACACCGTTTGAATACAAAAAGGATACTCCCATCCAACCTTTTAAATCGAAGGCCATCGGGAAAGTTGAAATATTTAAAAAATATCAAGATGGGTTAGAAAATATAGAGGGTTTACTCTTTGCAATTCTGTAAAATAATTTTGTGGAAAACATTGAAAATTCTCTTGACAGATAACATTAGATAACATATTATTAGCATATGCCAATAATATATTAATGGAGGGAGTATGACAAGACCTTTTAAATGCAGGTGCATAAAAAGTGAACCTCAAATAGGCTATTTTAAACCGAGAGGTATTCCTTTGACAAGCCTTGAAGAGGTCAATTTAACGCTGGATGAATTTGAGGCAATAAGACTTGCTGACCTCGAAGGATTGTATCAAGAGGAAGCGGCAGAGAAAATGAAGGTTTCACGGCAAACCTTCGGTAATATCATAAATTCCGCGCACAATAAAATTGCCGAGGCAATAATAAACGCAAAGGCAATAAAAATAGAAGGAGGTGTATATAAAATGACAAACATGAGGAAATTTAAATGCAGTGACTGTAATCATTCATGGGAACTGCCATATGGGACCGGCAGACCGCAGGTATGTCCTGAATGCAAAAGCAAAAATATCCACAGGGCAGAAGAAGACAGAGGTTGTGCCAGAACGAATAGAAGCAGTGGTTATGGTCGAGGAAAATGTGGGAGGGCAATAAAATGAGAATTTGTATTCCAACAGAAACAGCCGATGGAAAATCAGCAAAGGTGTATGGCCATTTTGGAAGCACGCCATATTTCACCATTTATGACAGCAAGCAAAATAATTTTGAGATAATCAAAAATTCTAATTTGCATCATCTTCATGGAACGTGTCATCCTATGGGAGTACTAGATAATAAAAGCATTGACGCGGTTGTATGCGGGGGTATGGGCACCAGGGCAGTGCAAAAACTTAATGAAGGCGGTATCAAGGCATATAGAACAACTGAAGGAATTGTTGAAGAAATAATCAGGAATTACAAAAATGGCAAACTGCAGGAAATAACCGTTGAAAATTCCTGTATCCAGCATGACTGTCATTAATTTTAAACAAAAATAATGCGGATAAAACTTATCGCTGTTGGCTCAACTAAATGGGAGAGATTCATCCGAAAATGGGGAGTTTCTTTTCTGATAGGTGAAGACGTTTTATTTGATACCTTTGGAAATCCCGGTATTTTCTTGAGCAATATTCAAAGGATAAATATTGATTTATCGAGGATAAAACACATAGTTATCTCTCATGATGACTGGGATCATATTTCAGGTCTTTGCCATATAACAGATACCCGTAAAAATATAAAGGTATATATCTGCCCTGATTTTGCCCAGGAGAGTAAAGAAAAGATAAGGTTTTCTTGTGTAAACGTAATCGAGGCAAATAGTTTATTAAAAATCAAAGATGAAATTTATACAACTGGTCAAATCTATGGAGAATCAGAAGGCAAACGCAAACCGGTTTATGAACAATCACTAATAGTAAAATCTTCAAAAGGACTAACGATTGTTACCGGCTGTGCCCATCCGGGGATAATAAATATTTTGGATAATGTTAAAAAACAATTTAACGAAAATATCTATTTGGTTTTAGGTGGATTGCATTTGAAAGATAAAACAATAGGAGAAATTCAAGAAGTTTTATCTAAGTTGAAACATTATAGAGTTCAAAAGGTTGCACCTTTGCATTGCACAGGCAAAAGAGCAGAACAGCTATTAAAAAACGCATATAACGATAATTATATCTCTTTAAATGCAGGAGAGGTTTTGGAACTTTAAGGAAAACAAGGAATATCGTATGGCAGATTTTAAATGGATCAATGAAGCAAGGCAAACGTTAGGTTTAGACGAGTATGCGAGCCTGGAAGAGATAAAGTCGGCTTATAGAGAATTAGCTTTGAAGTATCACCCCGATGGTTGTGTGGATAAAAAGAAAAAGGAATGCGAGGAGAAGTTTAAAAAAATAGCTTCTGCCAGAGATATTCTTATGACTTATTGCGCAGGCTATAGATATTCTTTTAAGGAAAAGGATGTAAAAAGGAATACTATGGATAAAGAGGTTTACGAACATCTAAAACGGTTCTACGATGGATGGCTGGGCGATTTGGATTTATGAGCAATATATTTGACAAACATTATAAAGAATATGATGCCTGGTATGATAAAAATAAATTTGCCTATTTATCAGAGTTAGAAGCTATTAAAAAAGTTTTACCCAAAAGAGGTAAAGGTTTGGAAATTGGCGTAGGCACAGGAAGATTTGCCTCTGCTTTAGGGATTAAATTTGGAATCGACCCATCTGAAAGAATGCTTGAAACCGCTAAACAGAGAGGCATTAATGTAAGAGCAGCTTATGGAGAAAAATTGCCGTTTGAAAATTCGACCTTTAATTATGTCGCAATTATTATCACCTTATGCTTTGTCAAAAATCCTCAAAAAGTTTTAAAGGAGGCAAAAAGAGTTTTAAAAAAAGGCGGGAAGATCATTATAGGTATTGTTGATAAAGACAGTTTTCTTGGTAAATTTTATGAATCAAAGAAGAAAGAGAGTAAATTTTACAAGCATGCCAACTTTTATTCTGTTGGACAAGTTTTGGATTGGCTAAAAAAATTGAAGTTCGAACACATTAATATTTATCAGACAATCTTCAAAATCCCAAAGAGAACAATTGCAATTGAGCCTGTTAAGGAAGGCTATGGAGACGGGGGTTTCGTTGTAATCGCCGCGCAGATAATGTCAAAAAAAGAATGAAAGAGATTAGGGAAGGAAAGAATTATGATAGAACAAACAGAGCAGGAAATACAACAGGAAGAACGGCTTAAAGCGAATCTGGCAAAGATAAAAAATAAGTTTATAGTTATCAGCGGAAAAGGCGGGGTTGGAAAGACCACAGTATCAGTTAATCTGGCATACGGACTGGCTATTGAGGGATATAAGGTTGGTGTTTTAGATACAGATATACATGGCCCAAATGTACCTAAAATGATGGGTATCGAAAAGAAAAGGCTGATAGCCTCGGAATCCGGAATAGAGCCAATAAAGGTTTTATCAAATTTGAAAGTAATAAGTATTGCTTTGACCACTGATGATCAGGATGAGCCTGTTATCTGGCGAGGCCCGGTCAAGATGGGCGTAATTAATCAATTTTTGTCTGATGTTAATTGGGGAGAGCTTGATTATTTAATTATTGATTCACCTCCCGGAACTGGAGATGAACCTTTAACTGTTTGCCAGCTTATTCCGGATATAAATGGGGCAATAGTTGTTACAACTCCCCAGGATGTTGCCATTTTAGATTCCAGAAAAAGTGTAATGTTTGCCAAGGCATTAAAAATTCCTGTGATAGGAATAATTGAAAATATGAGCGGATTTATATGCCCTCATTGTAAAGAAAAAACAGATTTGTTTAAAAAAGGCGGCGGCGAAAAAGCAGCCAAAGATTTAAATGTGCCGTTCTTAGGGAGCATTCCCATTGAACCAGAGATTGTAAAATTAGGGGATGAAGGCAAACCCTATATATATTTTTCTTCCGGAAGCAGCATATTTACCCCGTTAGAGAAAGCCACAAACGAAGAAAGTGGTAAACCTTCATTTTCTAACGGGGTTAGAGGACAAAATTCTCTAACGGGGTTTGCGGGAGGAAATGAAAGTGAAACAGCAAAAGTAATTGAAGAAATTGTTCGGAAAATTTTAGAAAATTCCATTAATAAAAACCAGCACTAAAGATTATGAAAGATTTGGAATCTTTTGTGAAAGATATAAAGTATTTTGGAAAGATGGATAATCCTACAAGCTGGGCATACGTTAAAGGTCCCTGTGGAGATGAAATGGAGTTTTATCTTCGTATTGATAATGACATAATAGAAGAGGTTAAATTTTATACAGAAGGTTGTATTTTTACTGTTGCCTGTGGTGCGATGACTGCACATTTAGCTCTGGGGAAATCAATTGACGGAGCATTAAGCATTTCTCCATGGACAGTAATCAATGAATTGGAAGGTATACCAAAAGACCATATCCACTGTTCCATTTTGGCTGTAACCAGTCTATACAGGGCCATTACGGATTACTTGCTGAAAGAATAAGATTTAAGGAGTAATATTTTAGAAAAAGATATAGAAGAGGCAGAGGAATCTAAAATTAGTATATTATAGAAAGGAAGTAAAAGTGGAACTTATGTCCAAAAAGAAGCCTAATGTAATTACTGGCGAGATAGTTTCAGTAAATATAAGTTCAGAAAAAGGTGTAAGTAAAAAAAGTGTAGCCAAGGTTTTATTAAAAGAAAATTCTGGGCTCGAGAATGATGCGCATGCAAAGACACCGAATAGAGAAGTCAGTCTTTTAGCCGTCGAATCTATTTCAAAAATGAGAAGGAAAAAACTGGCTGTTAATCCGGGTGATTTTGCAGAGAATATAACTACTAAAGGTATAGATCTTCTGCGTTTGCCGTTAGGCACAAAAGTGCAGATTGGCGAGGCATTGCTTGAAATAACGCAGATTGGAAAGATATGCCATTCAGGGTGTCAGGTTTTTTTAAAAATAGGGGACTGTGTAATGCCAAAGGAAGGTATTTTTGCAAAGGTTGTGCATGGCGGTGAAATAAAAGTTGGAGATATAATCATATGCACAATAAACTAATCCAAATTATGAATGATAAAACTATAAGTGGTTTTCCCGGCGGCACTGTCAGAGTTGGTTTGGGATATTTCAATACCGAAGATGATATTCAGTATCTGATAAGTAGTTTAAAAATGATTTTAAGACCTTTAAAATAGGTGTTAATTGTATTACAATATAAAGAATCAGATTTATTAAAATTTAAAATGAATTTTAGAATGAAAGAAGTAGTATGACTCGAAAATTTATTTCCGTTTTTCTTACAATTTTTTATTTATGGCTTTTGGGATTTTCTTATTTTTTTCATACCTGTAGTTTAAATACATATTCCCATCAATCTATTTCGGACCAAAATAATCATACGAATGAAGATTATATTATTCCTTATAATTCAATTTCCTCAAAAGAACAGCATAATTGCTTGGCTTGTTCATGGGATAATAATTTTAAAGGGAATCTGTTTAATAATAAAATTGTCTTTTTTTCTTTCAACATCTCTCCAAAAATTATATTACTCCAACATGAAGTTTTTCTCCAACAAATCTATTTAATTACTAATTTCTCACATGCTCCTCCACAAATAGTTTAAAGGCACAAATAAAAAATTACTATTTATTGAATTATTGCGGAGGTGTAAAAATGTCAAAACATTTAATAATTATTTTAAGTTTTATCCTTCTCCTTACAAGTTTTATTTTTGCTCAGGATAATTCAGGTGAAAATTTTAGCAGGCAGGGAATGGGTGGAATGTCAACCAATCTTCCCGATATAAGTGTAACCGGTGATTTTTATGGGAAGGCAGGCAGTGATAAAAATGATGCTGAGCGAAATAAATTAACAACAAGGAGTATTGAACTTAGTTTGCAGGGGTATCTTTATCCTGAAATGCGTGCAGATATTTTTCTTGCCATGCATAAACATGGAGAAAATACCGAACCAGAGATCTGCGAGGTTTATATAAGTTTTTTAAAACTTTTTGATAAACTAAGCGGTAAAGTCGGCAAGATTCATGTTGATTTTGGAAAGATAAACAAGGTTCATCAACATCATCGTCCCTATGTTGATCAACCACGGGTAATAACTAATTTTTTTGGGGACTATGGACTGGTAGGTGAAGGAGCTTATTTAAGCTATCTTTTCCCCCTGCCCTTTTTCGCTCAGCTTGATGTTGGCGCATGGCAAATTCCAGCCCATGAGCATGAGCCCGAAGAAAAAGAGGTTACAGGTGTAAAGGATGCAGATGGAAATGATATCGAGGAGCTTCTTGTCCCTGGCGAATGTTCCGAATCAGAATTTGGCATGGGCGGAGAAGTTTATACTTCACGGCTATGGTTTTCTTTCCCTGTTTCCATTAAATCAGAACTGGAGATAGGGGCGAGCGGCGCAACGGGTTACGGGTCCCATTACACACACCATAAAGACGACACTGACATTGTCGGCGCTGATGTGACTTATAAACTATGGCCTTCGGCTCATTCCCGCCTGCTTTTTCAAAACGAGTATTTAAAACTTAAAAGGATTGTTCCGCCAGGGAAACTGAACAGAAGTGGTTTTTACAGCTTTCTTGAATACAAGTTTAATAAATACTGGGATGCTGGAGCTAGTGTAGTGTCTCTAACAGATCTTTACTTATAGCGATTTTATCCATAATAGATTCGACAGAAGCAGTCCAGACAAATATTTTTGGATTTTGATTGTGTGACTCAATATATTGTTTGATAACTGTA
>JBFMCF010000086.1 GCA_040754625.1 bacterium
TATCGTGTTAAATACACTTGCCAATTCTCTCAAATCCCTCTTAATCTCCCTTTTCTAAAGGGAGAAATCTAAAATTTACCCCGTTTCAAAACTTTCATTCCTTTCATACCTATTTTGACATTATCTGCTGTTAATTTATACAATTAATATGCAAATTTAGTTTCATGCTGTGGAATATTATACAATAAATAAGATAATAATTAGAAATAAAATATTATTGACAAGAATGTTATTGACAAAAAGAAATAGAATGGCATAGAATGTAGGAAAAATTAATAATTATTTTTTATTTTACCGATATACAAAAATAATATGGTATAATTAATTGAAAATATAAAGATGGAGGTAAACATGGAACCTTCTGCCGTGAAAAAAGAAAATGTTATTTCTCTTGTAGAAAAACCGAAGCCAGAAATTTTTGAGCACCCGGGTTCCTTGTCTGTTTTGAAGCAAGTCCGGAAAAGGGACGGAAAGATAGTTGATTTTGACCAGTCCAAAATTACAGAGGCAATTTACAAAGCTGCGCGGGCGGTAGGCGGGGATGATAGATTATTGGCGGAGGAAATATCCAATGCCGTTACTATGTATTTAAAAAAACTGTATAAAGACAAAGTGCCGGCTGTTGAAGAAATACAGGATGTAGTGGAAAAGGTTTTAATTGAAATGGGTCATGCAAAGACTGCAAAGGCTTATATTTTATACAGGGCAAAAAGAAGTGAAATCCGTAAGGCGAAAACAGAGGCTTTAAAGGATGAAAAACTGTCTTTATCGGGGGATTCGACAGACCTTGCGCTTTTTGTCCGGACTTCGGACGAGGATATTGTCGGATGGGACAAATACCGGATTATAAATGCCTTGATACGCGAGACAGGGATCGATTTTGCTTATGCCAGAAAAATTTCCCAGGATGTGGAAGAGCAAATAATAAGTTCAAAGATTAAAATGATTACAGCACCCCTCATCCGCGAACTTGTTAATACAAAGTTGATTGAATACGGATTTGAAAGTGAACGCAGGAAACATACACGTTTGGGTGTTCCTGTTTTTGACGCGGAACAGATTATTGTCAATCGTAATTGTGAGAACGCCAATGTCCCTCATAATCCCGAAGCCACAAACATGACCCTGGCAGAGAATATTAAAAAAGAATTTGCCTTGCTTAATGTTTTCTCGGCAGAGGTTTCAGACGCGCATATAAAAGGGGATGTTCACCTTCATGATTTGGGTTTTGTTGACAGGCCTTATTGTTCAGGACAATCGGTTGAATATGTAAAAAAGTTCGGGCTGGATTTGCCGAACGCCCTTTCTATCGCAAAACCTCCGAAACATCCCGAGGTGCTTCTTGCGCAGATGGTAAAGATGTCAGCCGCGCTTCAGGGCCATTTTGCCGGGGCCATCGGGTGGGATGCGGTAAATGTGTTTTTTGCTCCGTTTCTGGCTGGAATGTCGAAGGGCGATATGCGGCAATTAGCACAGATGCTTATTTTTGAATATTCCCAGCAGGCGGTTGCCCGCGGGGGGCAGGCCATATTCAGCGATATAAATCTTTACTGGGAAACACCAAAACATTTTGCAGATGTTCCTGCAATCGGTCCAGGAGGGACATATACAGGAAAAACATATTCAGAATATTTAAAACCCGCCCAGGATTTTGCGTGGGCATTGTTTGATGTTTATAAAGAGGGTGATGGTGTCGGGAGGCCGTTTTTCTTTCCAAAACCCCTGGTCCATATGACAGAAAGATTTTTCCAGACTGAGGGCCATGAAAAATTTTTACACCATATTTCTGAGGTGGCTACTGAAAAAGGAAATACATATTTTGTTTTTGACCGCGGAGACACTGCGAAAATAAGCGAATGCTGCAGGCTCGCGTTTAAACTCGAGGGGAAAGATTTTGATGACGCGAAAGAGCCCTGGCGTATGCGGTATTCCGCGATTCAGAATGTTACAATTAACCTGCCAAGAATCGCCTATCTTGCCAAACACGATAATACTAAACTTTTTGAATTGATTGACCGGCAGCTTGAGCTGGCATGCCAGGCGCACAGGGAAAAGAAGAGTTTCATAGAGAAAATACTGAGTTTAGGCAGTAAAGGGCCTCTTGCGATGCTGGCAATGAAACGAGATGATTATCCATATTTAAGAATGCACCGTGCCACTTATTTGCTTGGGATTCTCGGCTTAAATGAGATGGTCCAGTATCATCTTGGAAAACAGCTGCATGAAGATAATGATGTGTTGAAATTTGGTTTAAAAATTATAGCTCACATGAATTTAAAAGCAAAAGAACTGAACAAGCAATATGGAATGAAGTTTGTTTTAGAGCAAACCCCTGCGGAATCCACTGCATATCGTTTTGCTAAACTGGATATGCGGCATTTCCCGGCAGAAACTAAAGAGGTCATTAAAGGGAACATTGATAAACAGGAGATATATTATACGAATTCAACCTATTTGAATGTTGGAACGAATATCAGTTCAATTGACCGTGTGAAACAGGAAGGCTTATTTCACCCCCTGATTGACGCAGGCGCTTTAACCCATATATGGCTTGGAGAAAGCCGTCCGTCGCCTGAATCAATAGCTAATTTTGTCGTGAAAACGTTCCGCAACACCCAGAATGCCCAGATAGCGTTTTCTCCTGAATTTACATCTTGCAACACCTGCGGCAGGACCACCCGCGGACTGTACGGTGAATGTTCATATTGCGGTTCTGTTGATGTTGACGGTATTACACGTATTACCGGCTATTTTACAAGAATTTCAAGCTGGAACAAAGGAAAACTTGGTGAATTAACCGACCGCCGCCGGGATAAAAATCTGAATTGATTAAGAGGAAAAGAATGATAAAAATATTTGTTAAAAAAGACTGCCCGCTTTGTCCGGGGGCTAAAGAATTAGGGCATAAATTGACGGAAAAAGGCAGGAAAGTAGAATATTTTGATATAGATACTGCCCTGGGCCTTGCAGAGGCCAGTTTTTATAATGTTCTTTCCACCCCGTCTATCATTTTGACCAATCAAAACGGCGATGAAATCAATTCCTGGCGGGGCGAAACTCCGAGTTTAAACAATGTTATCCAGCATTAGCTAATTGTTATTTCCCGTGTTCCAGAAGAAACCGCTTTTACCTTCCATTTTTGTTAATAACTGCGATAAATTTAGAGGGTCTTTTTTATGATTGTTTTTCCTTCCGATATGGTTTAAAATGAATAAAAATTATAACTCTTTGAAGGGAGAGTTTTTGTGAAAATAAAGGGTTTTATAGAAACTTCTTTTGTTGACTGGGACGGGAAAATATCCTCTGTTATTTTTCTGCCGGGATGTAATTTCAGGTGCGTATTCTGCCATAATCACGCTCTTTTATTTGAACATAAAAAATTGCCGGATATACCATGGAAAGAAGTAAAAAAGAAATTACTGCGCCATAAAGGCTGGGTTGACGGTGTTTGTATCACCGGCGGTGAGCCGTTGATAAATAGAGATTTACAGGGATTGGTTGAAGCGATAAAAGATCTGGGTTTTCTGGTAAAACTGGATACTAACGGGTCATTTCCTGATTCATTAAAAATATTTATTAATAAAAAGCTGATTGATTATATCGCGATGGATTTGAAAGCCCCGCTGGATGAGAGATATAATCTTATCACCCAGACAGATGTGGATTTATCTAAAATCCACGAAAGCATTAATTTGCTTTTGACCGGTAGTGTTGATTATGAATTCAGGATGACATTAGTGCCCGGTTATATAGAAAAGGAAGGATTGACCTCAATAGCGGAAGAAATAAAGGGCGCTAAAAAATTTATCCTGCAGAATTTTAATCCAAAGGAAGCGCTAAATTCCTCCTTGAGAACTGTTAAACCTTATACGGACACTGAAATGAACGGATTTAAAAAGGCAATTGAAAAATATGTCCAGTTTTCAAAGGTCCGGTAAGATTGAAACAAAGGGTCAAGCCCCCTTGTTTATTTGCAGAACTTTGACAGTTAAACCCTAAAAAATCGCAAAAGAAGCGAAAAGAACCGCATAGAAATAAGGGGCGGTTCTTTTTTTTGGCCAAAGTGTAGTGCCATGTTTGATTAAAAATAATTAAAATTTT
>JBFMCF010000087.1 GCA_040754625.1 bacterium
TCTGCTGGGCGAAAGCCTCTTGAAGAAAGTTATCGGAAAGCCGTGTGAGGGAAAACTTCAAGCACGGTTTGATGAGGGGATGCTGGAAACGGAACGAAAGTTTTGCGCCAGTGTTCTACTCTACAACAAGTGTAATGCAAGCGATGGCCTATGGCCACGCCTGATTTTATGGCGGTTAAAAATGAAAACAATTAAAGAAAAAACATCAAATAATATTGTAGGTATTGCAGGAGAGTATTATGTTTGCGCGGAATTGTGTAAACGTGGATATTTATCATTGATGACCCATAAAAATAATCCTCTATTTGATGTGGTTGTCACAAATGCTGACGGCTCAAAAATGGTAGCAATCCAAGTCAAAACAATGTCCATCCGCAATAAACAAGGTTGGAAACTGGGGAAAGATATTTCAATCAAACAAAATAACGAAAACCTTTTTGTCGTTCTTGTAAATTTATTTGAAGAGGGTCTCCCTGAATTTTTTATATATGAGTACGATATTCTTTCAGAAATAATAAATATTAATTATAAAAAATATTTAGAAACTCCAAAAAAAGATGGGACCAAAAAAAAAGATATTGATTTCCGATGGCATGATTTTAAATCTTTTACTGATGAAGATAAAAAAAGAAAAAATAATTGGGAATCCATCGGGAAAAAACTTATTTAACAACACACCATGGAACATTCTTTGTAAAAATCAGGAGAACAAATATACAAAATGTGATATAATTCCAGACGAAAGGAAAATTAAATGCCAGAAATTTCCAGATTTTTAGGAATAATAATTTCGATGTATTATAATGAACATACACCGCCCCATTTCCATGCTAAATACGGTGAGTTTAGGGCATCTTTTTCTATAAATGAATTAAAAATTATTGAAGGGACTTTGCCTAAAAGAATAATTTCTCTAGTTCTGGAATGGGCTTTCCAACATAGAAATGAACTGCTTGAAGATTGGGAATTGGTTAAAAGAAAAGAAGAACTCAAAAAGATTGAACCTTTAGAATAGGAGGTTATTTTATGCATTGGATAACTGATGTAAAATATGTTGACGGACATAAATTAAAAGTAAAATTTGAAAATAATGAATATAAGATAGTCGATTTAAAATCACATCTTGACGGAAAAATATTTGAGCCTTTAAAAGATATCTCATATTTTAAAAATGTAACTCTCAATAAAGATATAGATACTGTAGTTTGGCCAAATAATGCTGATTTCTCACCTGATTTCCTCTACGAAGTAGGACAGACTATTAAATAGTAAATAAAAAATTTTAACAAGTGCAATGCAAGCGATGGCCTATGGCCACGCCTGATTTTTTAGCGTTCTCCCCTTCGCTACGCTCCGGGGAGAACGAGGCAGTTGAGCAGAGAACTCCTGTTTCACCCCTCCGCTCCGCTGCGGGGAGAACCAGGAGTTCGAACAGATGCCCTTGATGAGCGACAATTATAATTCCCAGTCAACGACAATTAAAATTCCCTAAAAACAGGCTGGGATGGTAACCTATTTAGACTAAAGCAAGGAGGTCTAAATGGTTACTAACCAACAGGTAAGGAGGTTATTGTCACTCATGAAAAGCGAAGAAACTAAATTAATTGCCGCGGTTAAGGCTGGAATGGATGTAAAAACAGCTAAAAAATACATAAAGTTGGGAAAGTTGCCTGGTGAAATTAATAAAAATCACTATTGGCGAACCCGCCAAGATCCATTTGAAACAGACTGGAATAGAGTAAAAGAACTTTTAGAAGAAAATCCCGGGCTTGAAGCTAAAACAATTTTTGAATATTTACAGCGTGAAAAGCCTGGGGAATATCAAGACGGCCAATTACGAACCCTTCAACGCAGATTAAAATACTGGCGGGCCGCCGAAGGCCCGGCAAAAGAAGTATTTTTCCCGCAAATACATTATCCAGGAGAATTATCAGAATCTGATTTTACCCATATGAAGGAATTGGGAATCACAATCCAAGGAGAACCGTTTAATCATTTACTCTACCACTATGTATTAACTTATTCTGATTGGGAAACCGGGACGATTTGTTTTTCCGAAAGTTTTGAGAGTTTATTAGCCCTAAAACAAGCGAGTTTTTTTAAGCGCGACTTAAAATTAATCGGTAGCCATGTAAAATCTTTATTTTCGCTCTATTCGTCCATATAAAATTTATTTTTTGTTTCGTTAAACTGGGAAAATATTTTT
>JBFMCF010000088.1 GCA_040754625.1 bacterium
ATTGCTGACGGAATAAAAGAAATATTTGCAAAGTATTCAGGCATAGTTTTCAATAAAACAGGCCAAACAAATAATTTGATTTATCAAACGGCTTTATTTTGACGCTGAAATTTTGGGGATACTTCTCATTTTTTATTATTGACAATACATTAAAATTTTGTTATATATTGATAAATTTGGAGAGTAACAATGCCTACTTATGATTATGAATGTCAAAAATGCAAGGAAGTTTTTGAGAAATTTCAAAAAATAACCGATAAGCCTCTTGAGACCTGTCCGAAATGCCGCGGCAAATTAAAACGGCTTATCGGAAAAGGCTCAGGGATTATATTCAAGGGGGGAGGTTTTTACAGCACTGACTACCGCAGCCCGGATTATAAAAAGAAATCTAAAGCAGAACACAGTTCCCCTTCATCTTCAAGCTGTCCCAAGTCCTGTGAAGGATGCGGGAAAAAATAACTTTCTTAATTAATTTTATATCAATATTATCTTTTACTCTTACTTTCCCTATTCGAACAGGCAGAATAAATCTGGTTTTTCCATAAATAAATTTTTTATCATGACCCATTGCTGCAATAATATCATCGATATTGCCTTTTTTAATCCTTACAGGCAGCCCCGTTTTTTTCAGTAAACTTTCAAGCCGCATTAAAACGCCGCGGGAACACAACCCAAGTTCAACCGCAATTTCGGCAGCGCAAACCATACCAATAGAAACTGCCTCTCCATGACGATACGAATATTGGTTTGAGCCTTCCAGGGCATGGCCGATAGTATGCCCGAAATTTAAAATCGCGCGTTTGCCGGTTTTATCCAATTCGTCCTCACCAACAATACCCGCCTTTATTTTATAACAGGCCGCGACTATATCTTCAAGTATTTTATGATTAAGTCCAATGATTGATTCAATATTTTTTTCTAATAACTCAAAAAGTTTCTTGTCATAAATTACCCCATATTTTATAACCTCCGCCAAACCCGACCTGAACTCTTCTTCCGGCAGAGTATTTAAAAGTTTAACATCGGCCAATACAAGTTTTGGCTGGTAAAAAGAACCGACAAGATTCTTTATATTCATAAAATTAACGCCTACTTTCCCCCCCACGCCTGAATCAACCTGGGATAAAAGGCTCGTTGGGACCTGGATATAATTTATTCCCCGGCGGTAACTTGCCGCAGCAAACCCGGCTAAATCCCCGATCACTCCTCCCCCAAAAGCAATAATGAACACCCTTTTTCCCAGGCCGTCAAATCTTGTAAGTTTCTCTAATAATAATTTCCAGTTATCCAGACTCTTCTGGTCTTCACCGTCAGGCAAAACAACATTTTCCACGTTAATTCTATTTTTATTTAAAGCTTGTTTTACATCTCTTGCGTAAATACGGTTTAACGGCTTGTTGGTTATTAAAAAAGCGTCCTTTCCTATTGCTTTTTCATTAATATATTCCCCGAGATTTTTTAATATATCATAACCCGCAATAATCTCATAAGACCTTGTCCCTAAATTAACGTTTATTTTTTTCATCCTGCTCCTGAATACAATTATCCTGCAAGTTTTAATAATACTATAGATTCAATCTTTTGTGAATTGAATATTATTTTTCTCTATCCATCCTTTTAATCCGTTGGGCAATATAATCTCCAGCCAGCCCCCTGAATCATTTTCAACAAATACCTCAGTACCTTCATGGAGGATAAATCCTTTTGAATAATTTTCACCGGGGCCGTTTCTTACATCAACCTCATCAGAAGTAATAACAGCTTCCATCTGCCTGCCGGCAATATATGAAGAAATGGAAAATATCAATACAAAACAAAAAATAATAAAAGTCATGTTTTTATAGAATTTTATTTCGTCAGAAATATCTTTTTTAAGGACGCAAATTATTAATAAAGACATGAATATCAAATATAAAATAGTGCATAATATTACCCATTCATTGGCCGTCAGGATTGAGATGGTATTTTCCCAGATTATTTGCGGGAGGTTTTTTTCATATTTGATTTGATCAACAACTCTTTCGCGCATAAATGCCAAATTGGCAGTAATATCCTTATCCCGCGGTGATAATTTATGCGCTTTCTTGTAATTCAAAACAGCCAGCCCGATTTTATTGGTTTTATAATACGCATTGCCAAGATTATAATAAATGCTTTTATCTCTAATGCCCCCCTCAGCCAGGCTTTGATATTTCTCAATAGCTCCATGGAAATCCGCTTTTTCATATAGATTATTTGCGGTCCTGAATACTTCAGGCGGATTATCATTTTCTATAGCTGATATCCCGCAATTTAATGTTAAAATAATTACAAATATTAAAAATAAATATTTCAGTTTTTCTGCCATTTTTGTTTCTCCAGGAATAATACTATCTCCTTCGCTTCATCGTAAATTTTATTTCTCCATCCCGGCTCAGGTTCTACAGGGCTGAATTCGATATAATCACACTTATCTAAAAATTCTATAATTCTTTTTTGCGCGTCCTCGGATATATTCCTCACTTTAAGAATATCTTTCAATGTTTCAGATGTCAGACCCATTTCAGCTATATTTAATTTATCGCCAATAAAACCCAGGATAGATTTTGCAATTAAATGGCAATAGTCCTTTTTATCGCCTGAAACCATTAACCTATTTGCTTCCTTAAATCTTTTTTGAACTAATTTGTTCGCTCTTTTCTCCCTTTTATAAACCGGATTAAACTCAATCTGCTCATAGTGTCTTGAATAAATTTTAGCAAAAATCAACAACAACATTGGTAAACTTATTATTAAAAGCAATAAATGTTTTTTTACCAGTAATCTCTCTTTTTTTGAACTCAAGTATAATTTTATGGGGCGGATATCTTTCGTAATCAGCCTGACTTCTTCTTTAACAGGAGAACCACCTGATAAATTTTCTTTTACAGTTTCTTCCTCCGCGCTCTGTTTGACGGTAATCAGAAAATCCTTTGTTTTTAAAGTCACATATTTCCCTGTTTCAGGGTTAAAACACGGATAATTTATTCCAGGTATAGTCAGCTTTCCCGGTTTTCTTGGTATTATATAATATTCATAAGTCTTGTCACCCTGAACCCTGTAATTCATCTTTTTCACATTATCTGAACTTCCCGATGGATAAACTTTAAAATCGTCCGGCAAACCCAATTCCGGTTCATTGATTACTTTTATATTGCCTTCTCCTTTTATTTTTATCTTGTAATTAATGGGTTTTCCCGCCTGGACCTCATTTTTATCAATTTCACTTTCAATATTATAAACACCCACCGTCCCTTTGAAATAACCGGGTTTTTCTTCAGGGAGCGGCAGCACATCAATAGTAATAGGTTCCGTTTTCAATGTAACCGGCCTTGAATTTAAAAAGAAACCAAACGGGTCGCTGCTTTCGGTATATTTTAAGGTAGCCGGGCCAATAGTTAATTTACCTGAATTTGTAGGGAAAAGCGCTGTTTTTATTTCTGTCACTTGATATTGACTGCCGTCCCTGTTTTCATAGCCTGTAACCTGAGGCGGCAAATCTTCCACCCAAAAACCCGTTTTTTCCGGAGGTATGTATTCAGGATTTTCAAAAAGCCTGATTCTGGTATAAAACTTAAAAGAAAGAGTTACCTGTTCATTTAAATATGCTCTTTTTTTATTTACACTTGTCTCTATAAAAACGTCTCCATCCCCGCTTCTGCTTCCCCTTGTTATAGGTTTTGCCGCCGGCTGGCTTTTGGCCTGCCCTTTCCGGGTCGAAGGCGTAATCTCGACATTTATTGGTTCGGTTTTATAAACCCTGCCCCTGAAAGAAAGTTCAACCGGCCCAATAACAAATTTTCCTTCTTTTTTAGGGGCTAAGACATAGTTAAAACTTGTAGTAACCGACATCTTCCCATTAATGATAGAAACATTCTGGGAACTTTCAGACGAGTAAACATGGAAATCCTGCAGCTTAGGCAGGGTTGGATTAGGTATTGAACTGACATTCCCGCTGATGTTAATTGTTAACACAATCAAATCGTCAAGTGCTGCTTTATTATTATCCACCACGGCGGAAATGGATATTTCTTGCGCAAAAATTTTAACAGGGACTAAAGCCAGCAAAAATAATAATATTTTTACCCGCCTCAGGCGGATGCTACAACTTTTCACTTTTAACTTTTCACTTTTAACTTTTATTTCACCAGTCATATTCGACTTTTTCTTCCTGCTTGTTAAATTCTTCTTTTTCGTTTAAATTCTGCTTGAGTTTCTTTTCATCAAGCTTTATGGCATCTAATATTTGCCTGGCCTGTTCTGTTTTTGCCTTTTCCTCCGGGCTGTTTTTATCTTTTTTACCGGTATTCTTTTTGTTGTTTTTCTTGTCTTTTTCAGATTCAGATTTGTTTTCTTTTTTATTTTCATGGGCCTGTTTTTTAATGTCCCTGGATTCCCCTTCGTTTTTATTTTCCTTTTTATCCTGTTTTTGATCGCTTGTTGTCTGCTTTTTACCTTGTTCTTCCTGCTTGTTCTGCTTATCCTGGTTTTCGTTCTTATTTTTATCCTTTTTTTTGTCTTGCTGCTGTTGTTCTGCCTGGAGTTTTTTCTTTATAAATTCTATATTATATATTGTGTCTTCATCCGTTGAATCAATTTTAAGGGTTTCTTCATAGGATTTAATGGCTTCTTCGAGCCTCCCCTGCCTGTATAATGCGTTCCCGATATTATAATGTGCTTTTTCCAGGACATTTTCATCTTTTGACTGCAGTGCCTTTTTTAACGCATTTTCTGCTTCATCATACCTCCCCAGACGGTATAGCGTATTACCTTTATTATAACCGGCAACCGCTTTATCATTACCATTTGTTTGGATATCCTGGTACAGGTCTAAGGCTTTTAAATACTCTTTTTGGGAATAGAGATTATCGGCTTTCTTTTTTTTCCAAAAAATTGGCATATCCCAGCCTGAGAATAAGAACAATAAAAAAATTAAAATTGTTTTGTTTTTTTTCATTCGTAACTCCCATGCCACTCTTTCTTAATGTCTTTCCGCTCTATTAACAGAAATTCAGTTATCAAAAGAAATATGATAATAACTAACAAAAATTGATAACGGTCTTCATACTGGATTTCCATTTTATCTTCAAACTCCTTCTTTTCCATTGAAGAAATATCCCTGTATATTTTTTCGAGTTCAATACCTGTATTTGAACTCCGGTAATATTTTCCCCCGGTTTTTGCCGCAATGTCATGCAGTGTATTTTCATCCAATTTACTCAAAACCATCTGGCCGTATTTGTCTTTTTTATAACCTATTATTTTGCCTTCGCTGTCCCTCAGCGGTATAGGTTCATTTGACCCCGTCCCGATACCAATAGTATAAATTTTAATCCCCTCTGAAGCGGCTTTTTCCGCTATTTCGAGGGCATTGCCTTCATGCTCCTCGCCATCTGTCAGGAGAATTACCGCTTTATACTTTTTTTGGCCCTCCGGGTAAGAATCCATTGCCTTTAATATTGCCCTGCCAAGATTTGTTCCCGGCTGAGAAACACTTTTCGTGTCAATTATTTCCAAAAACATCTTTGCAGCATCATAATCCAATGTTAAAGGGCACTGGATATACGCCTCTCCGGAAAAAACAACCAATCCTATTTGATCTCCCTGTAAAATATCCATCAAATTGCTGATTTCCATTTTGGCGCGCTCCAGCCTGTTTGGTTTCATATCTTCAGCAAGCATGCTCAAGGATGTATCAACCGCAATGACCAAATCAATGCCGGTCCTTTTTAACTCGATTATCTTTTTGCCGAATTGCGGCCGTGAAAGAACAACAATGAACATGAGAAAAGCCACGCTTAAAATTACTGCTTTTACATAAGCCTGCCTTTTATTCAAATAAGGAGTTAATTTAGTAAAAAGAGTTAAATCAGCAAATTCCTCATATAAAAAACGTTTTCTTTTAAATACATAATAATAGAATATAAACAGGCCTATTAAAAAAACCGGTAAAAAAAACAATAATAAAGGATATTGAAATCTCATGTTAAGGTATTTTTATAAAAACAGTCTGCCCTATTATTAATTCACATGTTAAAATAACAAACGCGGATATGAGAAAATAACGAAACAGCTCATTATATCTTTTGTATTCTTTTCTTTTAATAACTGTTTTTTCCATGGAATCAATTTGATTGTATATTTCATGTAATTTATTTTCACTGTCTGCACGGAAATACAATCCTCCGGTCATATCAGCTATTTGTTTTAAAATATTTTCATCAAGATCGTTCGGGACAGTAACATATTTTTTCCCGAAAAAAGGATCATCGACAGGGAAAAGCCCGCCTTCCGGCTTGCCGGCACCTATAGTATATATTTTTACACCCATCGTATCAGCCAGATTGGCGGAGGTAACGGGGTCAATCTCGCCCGTGTTGTTCCTCCCGTCCGTTAAAAGGATAATTATTTTACTTTTCGCGTTTGAATCCCGCAGGCGGTTTACAGAATTAGCAATTGCCATCCCTATCGCCGTTCCGTCTTTTATCATTCCTAAATTTAGTTTATCAACAAGCTTTAATAACAGATTATAATCCAAAGTCAGCGGGCATTGAGTAAAACTCTGGCTGGAAAATGCCACAAGTCCTATCCGGTCGTTTTTTCTTCCTTTAATAAATTCTTTTATAACCTCTTTGGCAACGTTCAGCCTGTTTTTTGGTTTAAAATCCTCAGAACCCATGCTGCCCGATATATCAACTGTCAGGATTATATCTATGCCTTCCGCGTTTATTTCTTCCGTACTTGAACCCATTTGCGGCCTTGCCAGGGCAATAATACAAAGGACAATAACAGGTATACGGCTTAAATCCAGCAATTTTCTATAAAATATTTTTTTTTGTGATCCTAATTCCTTAAATATTCCTAAAGTGGAATACCTTATAGCAGCCTGCCTTTTTGTCCGGTATTTCAGGTAATAATATAATAAAGGTATAAAAATAAGCAATATTAAAAAATACGGATTTGCGAATCTAAACATCAGTTTTTATCTCCGCCGGATTTTTCACAGGGTCATTCTTTGCAAAATTTATTATTCCTTCTGCTGTATTTAACATTCTATCTGAATCTTCCGCGGGAGGGACATATTTTGCAAATTTCACTAAATCACAATCATAAAGAAAATCCCGGACAATTTCTGCTTTATTGTCAATCAAATTTTTGTTTTTTAGTTCCCATATCAATTCATAACTGGTCTGGTCAAGTGCGGATATCTTATATCTTTGTTCGAAGAATACCCGTATTATGTCGGATATTATCGTGTAAAACTCTTTAATTTTACCCTGTTCAATAAGTTTTGACTCTTTTAACTTTCTAATTTTATCCATGGCGGCAACATCAGGCGGTAAAATTACTTCTTCTCTTTTACCGGCGTCTGATTTCTTCCTGATAAGCAAAATAACGGCAAACACAAACGCGGTTAACAACAAAACCATTAATAAATACATATATTTCAAATCATATTCAATAATAGGCTTTATGTCCCTTATATCCCCCTCATTAAAACCGTTATTGATATTATTAATTGTATTTATTAAAATAAGATTTATGAAGTATTTCATTTTCCAATTTCAGCGAAACCTTTTAGCCCTGCGTTTAAAAAATGATATTAAAGAATTTGTGTAAGAAACATCAGTTGCAATTTCTATAAAATCAATTTTCATCATTTTAAATAAACTGTTTCTTTTTGCCTGCGTTCTTAAAGATAATTCCGCGTATTCTTTAATATAATTTTCATCACTGCAGTCAATCAGCATCCTTTCTCCCGTTTCCGCGTCTTCCAAATCGATAAAACCAAAAGCCGGCAGGATAATTTCTCTCGGGTCACTAATGATTATTGCAATTACATCATGTTTTTTGTTTGTTACCCTCAGGAGTTTTTCGTATCCCTTTGTTAAAAAATCCGATACTAAGAATGTTACCGTTTTTCTTTTAATAACCTTATTTAAATATTCAAGAGCGGAATTAATATTAGTGGATTTTCCCTGCGGCCTGTAATATAAAATTTCTCTGATTACCCTTAAGACGTGCTGGCGGCCTTTTCTCGGCGGTATAAATATTTCTACCTTGTCAGTAAAAATTATAAGCCCGACCTTGTCATTGTTTTTAATTGCGGAAAATGCGAGAATGGCACATATTTCAGAGGCTAATTCCCCCTTCATTCTGTCCCTGGTACCAAAACTCTCCGATGCACTACCGTCCACCAAAAACATTACAGTCAATTCTCTTTCTTCAACAAATTGTTTAACAAACAGGTGGTTCAAGCGGGCGGTAACATTCCAATCGATTGTACGAATATCATCACCGGGCTGGTATTCCCTCACATCAGAAAATTCCATGCCCCGGCCTTTGAAAACACTGTGGTACTCGCCTGAAAACACATCATTAACCAGTTTTCCGGTACTGATTTCAATTTTTCTTATTTTTTTTATTATTTCTGCCGGGATCATCTGAATTACGGGACTTCAATGTTATCAAGAATCTGTTGAATAATATTTTCCGCTTTAATTTCCTCTGCCTCGGCCTCGTAAGTAAGAATGATTCTATGCCTCAGGACATCATAGGAAATCATTTTAACATCCTCAGGGGTAACATATCCCCTGCCTCGCAAAAATGCGTGCGCACGGCTTGCGATGTTAAGAAAAATAGTCGCTCTGGGAGAAGCTCCGAACGCTATAAGATTTTTTAATTTCAAGCCATACTTTTCAGGATCCCTAGTTGCCATTGTTACATTAACAATATAATCTTTCACCTTTTCATCCATATAAATTTCATATATCAAAGAACGCGCATGTAAAATTTCCTTCGGTTCAATGACCTTTTTTATATCAATACTGCTTCCTGAAGTCATCCGTTCCATTATCATTTTTTCCTCGCTTTTATCCGGGTAATTCACTTTCAGTTTCAGCATAAAACGGTCAATCTGTGCTTCAGGCAGCGGGTACGTGCCTTCCTGCTCTATCGGGTTCTGGGTAGCCAGCACAAGAAAGGGTTCATCCAGTTTAAAGGTGTCCTGTCCGATGGTGACATGGCGCTCCTGCATGGCTTCCAAAAGCGCACTCTGGACCTTCGCGGGTGCGCGGTTAATTTCGTCCGCCAGGATAATATTTGCAAAAACCGGGCCCTTTTTTACTGTAAAACAGCCGTCTTTAGGGTTATATACCAATGTACCGACTAAATCCGCCGGCAAAAGGTCAGGCGTAAACTGGATTCTCTGAAATTTTGTCTGGACGGCATCCGATAATGTCTTTACTGCAAGGGTCTTGGCTAAACCCGGCACCCCTTCAATTAAAATATGCCCGTTCCCAAGCAACCCGATTATAAGCCTTTCCACTAAATATTTCTGCCCGACTATTACTTTGCCTATTTCAGAAATTAATGACTGGATAAAAATACTTTCTTCTTTAATCTTTTCATTTATCAATCTGATATCGTTATTCATATTTTGCTCCGTTATTTCTTTTTAGCAGCGGCTGCGTCCTTTTTTTCTTTATTTACATATAAATTTTCAAGATTATCAATAATATTTCTTCTGACCCTATAAAACATTTTTTCCCTGTTTTTCATTGTATAAACAAGATTATTTTCTATTTTACCGAAACTTAGACTAACCGTTTCACCCTGGTCAATATCAACCGTTATTGAGTAAAAAGGGTCAGCCAATCCATAATCCTTCAGGGATGATGGGCCTTTTCCAACAAATTCTTCAACTGAAATATTACCTAATTCATTTATTATATTCTGGACATCCTGATTTAAACTTTTTTCTTCAGCACCCGCAATTAACCATTTATTTTCTTTATTTTTCTCAATGTCTAATTTCTCTCTATTTTTAATATTTATACTTGAGTTTGGCAAATTTAAAAAAAAGTATATAAAAAAATAGCTTTCAGCCGAATCTTTTATAGTGTGTTATAAAGGAGACCGGCATGAAAGCTATTAGGAACAAAGTTCCCAAAAAAGTATC
>JBFMCF010000089.1 GCA_040754625.1 bacterium
TTTTTATTCACTTGAAATGCCCTTTTTTTTGGTTGTTATGTCTTTTGACAAAATCATTTTAACCAATAGAATTGGGCATTTCAAGTTCTTTTTCGCTTTTATTTCAAAAAATTACGCTTGTGTAAGGCTTAGGTAGAGAAATAACTGAGAAAGATATACCAAGGTTAATTGAGAAATATGAATCTTTTATAAAAGGCTATAATCTTTCAAATCCAAGATATCATACGAATTGGTTTTCTCAATTTATTCCATCTCAAATAGGTATTACTATTTTTGAAAAATCTATTGAACAATACGAAACGGATATCTTCAACAAAGCTCAAAATAGGAATTATCAAACAGGTTTTTTTAAACTTTTTATTAACGATTTTCTTAAAGAACAAATTAATCCCTTTAAGCCAGTTTTAATACCGCCAAAAAGAAAACTGGAATATGATATTACTATTAGTACCGACGCTGGGCCGTCTCCATCTGGAGAGAACCTGTTAAATCGGTTATTTTTCCTTAAAAATCAAGACCCTCATTCAAAGGAGTCAAAAATATATAAAGAAATCTATAATAAATTTTCAGAAATTACAAATGGTTATTATTTTAATGTTGTTCCAATAAAAGGTAACAAAATATCACTTCGTTTTACAAATAATCCTGTTGAATCCGGCAATTGGATTAATGCAGAAAATTCAGGATTAGGACTAAGAGATATTTTAATAATAATTTCTTTTATTATTGATTTTGATTATAACTTTATCATGATTGAAGAACCCGAAAATCACGTACACCCTGATATGCAAAGAAAACTTATTAGTTTTATTACATCCCGGGAAGATAAACAATTCCTTTTGGCAACACATTCCAATATTTTCTTGAATCCCACGTTAGCAGATAAAATTTGCCGTACTGAAATGGATAATGAGATAAAAGTTTCGGACGACACAACCAGGGCTAATTTGTTGTTAGACCTTGGATATTCTGTTGTGGATAACTTAATTTCCGATTTAATGGTTTTAACAGAAGGCCCTAAAGACAAAGATTTTTTGGAAGAAATCTTTAAGAAAATGGGATTTTGGGAAAAATATAGTATTAAATTTTTGCCATTAGGGGGAGATATAATGGCACAGATTGATTTATCTGCCTTAGTTGATAATTTTGATAAAAACAAAATTATTGCTTTAATTGATTTGGATCATAAAAGCAAATCAGTGCGAGATGAATTTAAAAAGAATTGCGGAGAGAAAGGGGTTGAATGTTTTCAGCTCAAACGATATGCAATAGAAAATTATATACCTCTCAATATTATTCGGAATTTACAAGGATTTAATGTGCCGGCGGACATCACTGAAATAAAGCCAGATAAAAAAGTTGAAGATCAAATTGGGTTTAACTTAAAAAAATATTTAAGAAAGCTTGCAAAAGCAATGGATATTAAAGATTTAGAAAACACGGATTTGTTAGAATTTTGTAAAAAGGTTGAAGTTTTGGTAAAAGAATAAATAAATCATGCCAAAAACAAAAGAAATTATTGTTTCTGAAAATGAAAGCAAAAAAAGGTTTGACCTTTTTTTGAGCCGGCAAAATCTTGATTTGTCCCGCAGCCGGATTCAAAATTTAATCAAAGACGGAAAAATAAAAGTCAACGGCCGGGCGGGAAAAAGCCATTATAAGACCAAGGCAGGGGATGTTATTCAGGTAGAAATTCCCGATCCTGTCGAAATATCCGCCAGGCCTGAGAATATTCCCCTGAAGATATTATACGAGGATGAGCATCTTATCGTGATTGATAAACCCGCGGGAATGGTCACTCATCCGGCGGCTGGGAATTATACGGGGACACTGGTGAACGCGCTTCTTTACCACTGCAAAAACCTCTCGGGAATTAACGGATGTCTCAGACCGGGAATTGTCCACCGCCTGGATAAAGATACTTCCGGTGTTATGGTGGCCGCGAAAGATGACAAGACCCACCAGGGTCTTTCACAACAGTGGCACAAGCGAACGATAACGCGCAAATATATCGCTCTGGTAAAAGGAAGGATCGAGCGCGGTTCGTTTGGAATCGAGGCTCCGATTGCCCGGCACAGAGTTCACAGAAAAAAAATGGCGGTTAATTTGGATAAAGGCCGTCCCGCGGTTTCAAAGGTAAGGGTTTTAGAGCGGTTTAAAGACGCCTCTTTACTTGAGGTGGAACTTAAAACCGGCCGGACACACCAGATCAGGGTCCATCTTTCTTATTTAAAACACCCCGTTATTGGGGATGTCCAATATGGTAAAAAGTCAGATTTAATTGGCCGGCAGGCTTTACATGCCGCTCTGCTGGGATTCGTGCATCCCATTACAAACAGATACATGGAATTTTCAAGCCCTTTACCTGAGGACATCAAGTCGGCAATAAAATATTTCCAGCGGCCAAATTAATAAGATAGTATTTTTACAGAAAATAATAGAAAATTAAAAGACCCGGGGTCTTTTTTTTATTATAATGATATAAAAAGGAGGAAGAAATGGCTGAAAAAAGGGTAGCATTAATAACAGGCGCCAATAAAGGGCTGGGATTTGAGACAAGCAGGCAGCTCGCGCTGAAAGGTATCACGGTAATCATGGGAGCGAGAGACGTTTTAAAAGGGGAAAACGCCGCGAAAATTTTAAAAGACCAAAAGCTTGACGTGGAATTTTTTGAACTTGATATTACAAATCCAAATCACATCCAGAACGTTAAAAATTACCTGGAAAAGAAATACGGGAAACTTGATATCCTTGTCAATAACGCGGGAATGGCAAATCAGGAGGAACCTTTATTTGGAAACAGCGTGGAAGCAGTATCCCCGGCGGCTCTCAGGAAAATTTTCGATGTGAACTTTTTTGGGCAGGTTGAATTGACGCAGGCGCTTTTGCCTCTTTTGAAAAAGGGTAAAGCGGGGCGCATAGTAAATGTCTCGAGTATACTCGGGTCTCTCGCAATCCAGAGCGATTTTAATTCTGATTTGTCACAGGCCAAACCTTTTTCATACGCGGCCTCGAAAACAGCGCTAAATCAGTTTACCGTGCATCTTGCTTCAGCCTTAAGGAATACGAACATAAAAGTAAATTCCGCGCATCCGGGATGGGTAAAAACCGATTTAGGGACCGATCAGGCCCCGATGTCTCCGGAAGAAGGGGCAAAAACAGCGGTCAGGCTCGCGACGCTCGATAGTGACGGCCCGACGGGTAAATTTTTTCATTTTGATAATGAAATTCCGTGGTGAAATTAAGAGTCTCTAACAAAATGCTCTTCTATTTTGGTAATAACAGGACATTTCTAATTTGGCTTGACACAAGAATAAAATCCGGGATAAAGTAGTTGATTTATTTTTATAAATTGTTATAATATTAATTTTTAGTAATAATTTTGAGGAGGATAATAATGTATGAAATAGCAGTTTTGCCCGGTGACGGGGTAGGCCCGGAGGTTGTAAATGAAGGATTGAAAGTACTTAAAGCGGCTTCGGAGAAAGCCGGTTTTAAATACAAACTCAAGCATTATGATTTCGGCGGGGAAAGGTATTTGAAGACCAAAGAAACTTTGCCTGAAGGAGCGCTTTCAGAATTGAAAAATTTTGACGCGATTTATCTTGGCGCTATCGGGCACCCGGAAGTAAAACCTGGAATTCTTGAGAAAGAAATACTCCTGGCTATCCGTTTCGGGCTTGACCAGTACATTAACTTCAGGCCCGTGAAATTGTATCCTAATGTATGGACGCCTTTAAAGGACAAAGGCCCTGAACATATTGATTTCGTGGTAATAAGGGAAAACACCGAAGACCTTTACGTGGGTATCGGCGGTAATTTTAAGAAAGGAACGCCCGATGAAGTCGCAATACAGGAAATGATCGCGACACGAAAGGGTGTTGAGCGCTGTGTCCGTTACGCCTTCGAATTTACAAAAAAACGCGCCAGAAGAAACAGCCTTTATCTTTGTGATAAAGCCAACGTCTTGACCTATGCTCATGACCTTTGGACAAGAGTATTTGCTGAGGTTGGAAAAGAATATCCCGGAATTAAACAGGACCACGCCTATGTTGACGCGATAACCATGTGGTTTGTCAAAAATCCGGAGTGGTTTGATGTTATTGTTGTCCCGAACATGTTCGGTGATATTATCACGGATTTGGGAGCGATGATCCAGGGAGGATTAGGGATAGCTGCGTCCGGGAATATAAACCCGGAAGGCGTTTCAATGTTTGAACCTATACATGGTTCGGCGCCGAAATACGCGGGAAAAAATGTGATTAATCCTTTGGCTTCCATTTCCGCCGTGGGTATGATGCTTGATTACCTGGGGGAGAAAAAAGGCGGGGCATTGGTTGAAAACGCGATAATTAAAGCGCTGACAGAAAAACATATTAAAACTTTATCAGCCGGCGGTGAACTATCTACTTCTCAAATCGGGGATTTAATCACGAAATTTGTGGAGGAAAGCAAATAAAAACATATGAAGACAAGGGGACATGACCCCTTGTCTTGTTATAACGTTATATAATCTTTCTTTCTTTTAATTTTTCAACAAGTTTTTTTGACATTTCTTCAGGTGTGCCTGTAAGTGTTTCACGTTCAGTGCGAACCGGAGGGGTAAAGATTTTTGTTACCTGAGTAGGTGAGCCGTTTAAACCGATTTTATCATCTCCCGCGGATATGTCCTCTTTTTTCCATACCGGTATAGCTGCCTTTTTCGCCCTTAAAACTCCTTTGAGCGAGGGGTGTCTTGGTTCATTTATCTCTTTTGTAACTGTAATAAGAGCAGGCAGCCGGCATTCCACCGTTTCAGTACAATCTTCTAAAAGGCGTTCAGCAGTAATTTTTACCGGTTTTTCATTGGCGGATTGGGGATGTAAATCTAATTTTTTAACATAAGTGACTTGCGGGATATTCAAATGTTCAGCTAATTCAGGGCCTACCTGTGCCGTGTCTCCGTCAATGGCTTGTTTACCCATGATTATAAGGTCATAATTTCCTATTTTTTCTATTGCCCTGGCAAGCGTGTATGATGTGGCAAGCGTGTCAGCCCCTGCGAAACTTCTATCGGATAAAAGATAAGCGCAATCCGCGCCCATGGCCAGTGATTCCTTTAAAGCTTCCTGCGCCTGGGGAGGCCCCATTGTAAGGACCGAAATTTCTGTGGGTGTTTTTTCTTTAATTCTTAACGCTTCTTCAATAGCGTTTTTATCGAAAGGGTTTATTATGCTGGGCACGCCCTCTCTTATTAAAGTGTTAGTTTGAGGATTTATTTTAATTTCACCCGTGTCAGGAACCTGCTTAATACAGATTATAATTTTTAGCATAAATTAAAATTCTTTCAAAATGTGGTTTGCAATCACACCCCGCTGGATTTCTGAAGTCCCTTCGACAATGTCGAAAAGTTTTGCCTCGCGGAAATATCTTTCAACGGCGTATTCTTTTGTATAGCCGTATCCGCCGTGTATCTGGACTGCCTGGTTTGTTACCCGCATACACATCTCCGAGGCATAAACTTTAGCCATGGCGGCGAATTTTTCAAATTTACCGTTTGAGTCTTTCAGGCTCGCGGCTTTGAGTACGAGAAGTTTTGCGGCTTCGATTTCGGTTGCCATATTTGCCAGCATGAACTGGACTGCCTGGAACGCAGAAATCAGCTGGCCGAATTGTTTTCTGACCTTGGAATATTTTGCCGCTTCTTCAAATGCCGCGCGCGCGAGGCCACAGGATCCGATTCCGATCCCGATTCTTCCCACATCGAGCGTCTGCATGGCCACCCTGAAGCCTTTTCCTTCTGTAAGAAGCATATTTTCTTTTGGAATACGGCAGTCTTCAAATATTAATTCGCAATTTGGAAGGCCCGGGAAAGCCATTTTCTTTTCGTTTTTTCCTATTTTGAATCCCGGAGTGTCTTTTTCCACAATAAACGCGGTCATGCCGCGCGCACCTTTATCAGGGGCTGTTTTAGTTATTATTACATAAATACCGGCCTGTCCCGCGTTTGTGATAAATAATTTCGAACCGTTTAAAATATAGTCATTACCGTCTTTTATAGCTTTAGTCTGGACAGCGCTTGCGTCAGAGCCCGCATTTGGTTCAGTAAGGCCGAATGCACCTAAAGCTTCACCTTTGGCAAGAGGCGTAAGAAACTTTTTCTTTTGTTCTTCTGTGCCGAAAAGGAAAATGGGATAACATGCAAGCATATGAGCGCCGTAAATAGTCCCTGTGGTAGCACAGGCATGGGATATTTCTTCCCCTATAATTGTCCATGTGAGAAAATCAGACCCCAATCCGCCGTATTCTTCAGGAAACGGGATCCCTGCCATTTCCATTTCAGCCATGATTTTTATATTCTCTTTTGGAAATACACTGTTTTCACCTGTTTCTTTTGCCCTTTTGGCAAATTCATTCAGGCATACTTCTTTAGCTGCGTTTATTATTAGTTCTTGATCCGGCGTTAAACTAAAATCCATATCATATCCTCCTTATGAGAAATAAACAATCTGTATGATAATACTTAAAAATGGTTTAATTGTCAATAAGTTATTTGGATTTATTTGGATTTGATTCTGGATTCTCTTGACATGTGATAAAGAGAATGGTAAAATTCAAACTATATTTTTGTTTGATGATAAATAGGAAAAATATTATGCAGAAAATTGAACAGGTGAATGAAATTTTTAAAATTATCAATTCTTCAGGTATCGTTGAATTTGAATGGGAACGTGATGGTAAGAAAATTTTTATAAAACGCCCTGAAAAAATAACATATGCAAAAAAAGAAACACTATCTCCCGCGGGGGATATCCCTGATACAACAAAAGAAGAGAAGAAAGATCATTTTATAAAAGCATCGTTAGTCGGGACCTGTTATCTTGTTTCTCCACAGGACAAAAAAATCATGGTTAAAATAGGAGATAAAATTAAATCCGGTGATAAACTGTGTTTTGTGGAGGCGATGAAAGTCTTTAAGGAAGTAGTTTCAGATAAAGAGGGAGAAATAACAGAAATTTTAGTCGAAAACGGGCAGTCTGTTATGTATGGCCAGCCGCTTTTTAAATTAATAATAAAATAGAAAGAAAAATGTTTAACAAGATATTAATAGCGAATCGTGGAGAAATTGCTTTAAGAATTATCAGGGCATGCAGGGAATTAGGTATAAAAACCGTAGCAGTTTATTCAGAAGCGGATCGCGAATCTTTGCATGTAAAAAGGGCTGATGAATCTATCTGTATAGGTCCGTCAGAAACTGACAAAAGTTATTTGAATATTCCGAACATTATAAGCGCGGCTGAGATTACTGATGCTGAAGCCATTCATCCCGGCTATGGTTTTTTGGCGGAGAATTACAGGTTTGCGGAGATTTGTGAATCATGCAGGATAAAATTTATCGGGCCGTCCCCTGAAGCTATTAAAAAGATGGGTGACAAGATAGAAGCCCGTAAAATAATGCAGGAAGCCGGGCTGCCGGTTGTCAGGGGGAGCGGAAATGTTGAAAATGAAGCAGAGGCTGTTAAAATAGCTAAAGAAATTAGTTACCCGGTTATAATAAAGGCCGCGGCAGGCGGCGGCGGGAAAGGCATGCGTATTGTGTATACTGAACTTAATCTTGCAAAATCATTTCTCGCGGCAAAAGCAGAAGCGAAAGCCTCGTTTGGCAATGACAGTGTTTATATTGAAAAGTATATTGATAAGCCGAGGCATATTGAAATCCAGATTTTAGGTGATGAATATGGACAGGTGGTTTCCCTTGGCGAGAGGGAGTGTTCAATTCAACGGCGGCACCAGAAATTAATAGAAGAGGCATTTTCACCTTTAATAAATGATGATATAAGGAAAGAAATGGGTGAAGTGGCGATTAAAGGCGCTAAAGCTGTTGGATATTCAGGCGCCGGGACAATGGAATTTTTAGCGGATAAAGATAAAAAATTTTACTTTATGGAAATGAATACAAGAATTCAGGTGGAGCATCCTGTAACTGAATTAATTACAGGTATAGATTTGGTAAAGGAACAAATAAGGATAGCCTCAGGGGAAAAACTCGGATATACACAAAACCAGGTTAATTTCAGCGGTCATTCGATTGAATGCCGCATTAACGCGGAAGACCCGGAAAATAATTTTGTGCCTTCACCCGGGGAAATAACTAAATTTATCCCTCCCGGCGGGCCGGGTGTCCGAATTGATACTCATGTTTATAATGGATATACTATTTCGCCTTTTTATGATTCTATGGTCGGTAAATTAATTGTTTTCGCGAAAAACAGGAAGGAAGCCATATCCCGTATGGACAGGGCGCTGTCGGAATTTGTTATTGAAGGTATTAAAACGACTATCCCTTTTCATCTTGAAATTTTCAGGGATGATTTGTTTAAAAGAGGAGAAATTGACACTCATTTTATAGAAAATGTCTGGGGCAAAAAATAAAAGGATTTAGAAATACAACAAATTTCAGGAGGATATTTATGAATAAGATTGACTTTGTGGAAATAATTGCAGAAAGGGTTAATCTTAATAAGCAGGAAGCCGGACAGGTTTTTGAAAGTATTTTAAGCGCTATGCGCCAGGCATTAAAAGAGGGCAAACGGATTGAAATCAGGGGGTTGGGGACATTTGGTGTCCGCACCCGCCGTCCAAGAATGGGGCGTAATCCGAGAACGGGGGAAAAAGTATCTGTTCCTTCCAAGAAGGTCCCGTTTTTTAAACCGGGAAAGGAATTTAAGATAATAGAAATAATTGATGAACAGCAAAAATGATTTATTAGTTTTAGTTAATAAACTCCCGGACAAGCCGGGAGTTTATTTTTTTAAGAGCAAAGGCAGTATAATTTATATAGGTAAAGCAGTTTCATTAAAAAAGAGAGTCCGCAGTTATTTTACATCTTCGTTGAAACCGCCTCATATTTTACGCATGGTGGAACAAATTGACGGCATTGAATTTACCATTACAGATTCAGAAGAATCCGCGTTAATTCTAGAGAGAGATTTAGTAAAAAAAACCCTACCGAAATACAATATTGAATTAAAAGACGATAAAGCATACCCCTATTTAAAACTGACAGTTAAAGAAGAATTCCCCCGCCTTATTCTTGTCAGGAGAAAAGAAGATGACGGCTCGAAATATTACGGGCCGTATACCCAGGCAAAAGACCTGAAAAAATTTCTGGGACTTATTAACCGTCTTTTTCCTTTAAGGGTTTGCAGGCTTGCCTGCCGCAGGCAGGGAACGGATAAAAAACCGTGCCTTAATTATTTTATACGGCGTTGTTTGGGGCCGTGCAGGGGAAATATAAACAGAAGTATTTATAAGCAATTAGTAAATAGTCTTGATAAAATACTTAAAGGTAAATATAAAAAAATATTCAAGGATTTAAAAGATAAAATGAACAACGCCTCGAAAGAAGAAAAATTTGAAGATGCGGCGTATTACAGGGATTATTTATTTTCGCTAAAGGGTTTAATCGAAAAACAGAAGGCCTTATCGTCCGGAGAACCGGGTAGGCCGGATTTTGTAAAAATTGACGGCGGGATAAAAAACAATATAAATGAAAAGCTGACAAGGTGTTTAAATTTGCCGAAAACCGTGAGGATTATTGAGGCTTTTGATATTTCAAATATTTCGGGAGAAAAACCTTGCGGGAGCCTGGTATATTTCAAAGATGGGATAGCGGTCCCGCGGGAATACAGGAGATTTAGAATAAAAACAATAGAGGGTATTGACGATCCCGGGATGCTGGCGGAGATAATCCGGAGAAGATATAAAAGGCAATTGGATGAGAAAGCGGGGCTGCCGGATATGATTATTGTTGACGGCGGTATAACACAGGTAAATTCGGCATATTCAGTTCTTAAAAAACTGGGGATTAAGGATATTCCTGTGTTTGGGCTTGCAAAAAAAGATGAAGTGTTATACAAGCCTTTTAAAAATGTCCCGTTAAGGCTTCCTTTTGATTCGGAGGAGTTGAATTATCTGAGAAGAATACGTGACGAAGCGCACCGTTTCGCGATAAAATATCACAGGCTCAGGAGGAAAAAAGATTTTTTGCCGGATAAATAAAATTTCAGACCATCTTATTTTTAAAAAAAACTTGTTTTGTTAAAAAATATTGTTATAATAAAACTGTTATGGGTTCAAAATCAAAAATATTGTTTATTTTAATTTTATTTACAATAACAAGCTGTGCCTATACTGCCAAATCTATACTTCCTGACAATATCCAGAATGTATCGATTTCCGTGTTCAGGAACGATACATATGAATACGGACTGGAAGAGAGGCTGACAGATAAAGTTATTCAAGAGTTTATTTCACACGGCAGGCTTAAGGTCACAAATATAGATGACGCTGACGCGTTAATAAAAGGGAAAATATTAGCTTATAATCTTTTGACAATAAAAACTGACGAATATAATAATCCTGTTGAAAAAAATTTGTCTATTTTTATTGAGGTTACATTCTGGGAAAAGGACGGTAAAGAACCTCTCTGGGTTGAAAAAGGGATAAGAGAGAATATTACCTATTTTACAACTTTAAGGGACGGGCAAATCACCATGACTGAGGAGGAGGCTAAACAAAAGGTGCTGGCAAAATTAGCAAAGTCTGTTGTTAGACGGGTGATTATAGGATGGTACTAAAAAATGCAAAAGTCAAAATGTAAAATGAAGAAACACGACGTAACTTTGGATAAATAGATTATTAAAATGAAGATAGATTATCAGATTCTTTTTAGAAAATTAAAAAAGGGGGAAATCGGCCCCCTCTATTTTTTTGCGGGAGGCGAGGATTTCCTGATTGAAACAGCGTTAAAATTAATTAAGGAAAAGCTGGTGGAAAAGGGAGAGGAAGAACTTAATTATGATGTGCTGTATGGTTATGAAACCGGCATTAATGAAATTCTGGAAAAAGCTGAAACAACCGGTTTTTTTGACAAAAAAAGATTGGTTATTGTCCGGGATGTAAATTCTTTAAAAGAAAAAGATAAAAAGGTCCTCATTTCTTATTTAGAAAATCCATCCCCGTCAAGCTGTCTTGTCCTTATTGATGAAAAGATAGATTCAAAAAATAAATTACAGGCGGTATTTTTATCATTAAAGGACGCGGTTATCTGCCATTTTTGGCCGTTATTCTCAAATCAGGTCCCTTACTGGATACAGGAAAATGTAAAACAGAAAGGGAAATCAATTTCTTTTGAATGTGCATGCGTTTTACAGGAATTGGCGGGAAATTACCTGAGAATTCTGGAGCGTGAAATTGAAAAACTGATTATTTACACGGGGGACAGAAAAAACATAGAGGAAAAAGATGCCTGGCAGATTATAAGTTTTGGGGACATCGAAAATATATTTAAATTAGCCGATGCCATAGGAGAAAACAGGCTTGACAAGGCGTTAAAAATACTCAATCAATTAAAGAACAAAAGCGATGATTTTATTGCTGTTATTGGTTTGCTGGCACGCCATTTTCGTATTATATGGAAAGTTAAAGAGATGAATGAGGAAGGTATAAGCCCGCTGGAAATATCCAAGATGATTAAGATAAACCCTTCATTTGTAAAAAATTATCTCCAGGAAATAAAGAATTTTTCGCGGGACGAATTAAAAAACATTTTTAAAAGAATACTGAAGGCTGATTATGAAATAAAAAGCGGTATCTTAAAACCTGAAACAGCTTTTGAGTCGCTGATAATTTCATTTAGGAAATGATATTATTAAGTTTTTGCCTCTGTTTTATTTTTGTTCAGATAAACCGCCAGGCGTGATTTTTTACGGGCGACATTTTTCCAGTGGATGATGTTTTTTTGCGAGGTTTTATCTAAAAGTTTTTCTGCTTCTTTATAAGAACTTTGTTTTTCTTCGAAGGTTTTTGCTGTGTAGATTTTTTTGATAGCGGTCCTTAAGGCCGATTTTGCTTGCTTGTTTTGCAAATTTCTTTTTTTATCTTTGCGTATTTGTTTTATTGATGCTTGATGTATTGGCATATTTAACCTTTCTGTTAATTAAAATTAAACAGAAATTATACAAGAATAATATTATGTTGTCAACTGTTTTATTGATAATATGAAAAATCACGAGATAGCCGTTATTTTTGAACATATTGCCGATATTCTCGAATTAAAAGGCGAGAACAGGTTCAGGATAAACGCTTATAGGAAAGCGTCACGGATACTCCATGACCTTACTGAGAATATAGAAGATGTTGACAGGGAGGGCAGGCTGAAAGAAATCAGCGGGATTGGAGCGGGTATGACCGAAAAAATTGAGGAATATCTAAAGGACGGCAAAATTGAAAGATATGAGGAATTAAAAAAAGAAATACCCAACGGCCTTGTAACGTTATTGTCTGTTTCCGGGTTAGGACCGAAAGGTGTTGCAAAGTTAAACAAAGAACTTGGAATAAAAAATATTGATGATTTAAAGAAAGCCATTCAAAATGGAAAATTACGCGAATTGGAAGGGTTTGGAGAAAAGAAAGAAGAAAATATTTCCAGGGGAGTGGAAATATTTGAAAGCAGCAAAGGGTGGATTCCCCTTGGTATGGCTTTTCCTGTAGCTGAAAATATACTGGAGCACCTGTTTTTAATTAAAGAGGTGAAAAAGGCGGTCCCGGCGGGCAGCCTGCGGAGGATGAAAGAAACAATAGGTGATATTGATATTTTAGTTACCGGCAAAAACGGCCATAAGATAATTGAACATTTTAAAAAGTATCCCGGGGTAAAGGAAGTTTTGGCATCAGGTGAAACCAGGGGAAGCATTCGCGTGGAAGAGGGGCTCCAGGTGGATTTGCGGTTTGTGCCTGAAGAAAGTTTCGGCTCGGCCCTCCAGTATTTCACTGGCTCAAAAAATCACAATATCAAACTCCGTGAAATGGCGAAAAAAATGGGGCTTAAAATTAACGAATACGGTGTGTTCCGCGGGGAAGAAAGGCTCGGAGGTAAAAGCGAAGAAGAGATTTATAAATTATTGAACCTTCCTGTAATGCCGCCTGAAGTACGCGAAGACCGGGGTGAAATAGAACTTGCCACAAAGGGAAAAACGCCGGATATAATTGAAAATAAGCATATACGGGGCGATTTCCATGTGCATTCCAGGGACAGTGACGGCAATAATTCACTCAGGGAAATTGCCGCGGCCGGCAAAAAAATGGGTTATGAATATATCGCGGTTACGGACCATTCGCAATCGCTCCATGTGGCGCACGGTTTGACTCCCGAAAGATTGGAAAAACAAATAGAGGAAATAGAAGCGGTAAATAAAGAAAATGAGGGAATCACGCTTCTTAAGGGGTGTGAGGTGGACATAAAAAACGACGGCGCGCTGGATTTCCCGGATAATTTGCTGGAAAAGCTCGATATCGTTGTTGTCTCGATCCATTCAGGGTTCACGCAGGATGAGGATAAACTGACCGGGCGGGTGCTTGACGCGATGGATAACCCGTTTGTCAGGATTTTTTCCCATCCCACAGGGAGGCTGATAGGCGAGCGCGACGCGTATAAAATCAATTTGGAAAAGGTCATAAAAAAAGCCAGGGAAAGAAATATAGCCCTTGAAATTAACGCGTATTATAAAAGGCTCGACCTGAACGACATAAATTCCAGGCGGGCGAAAGAAATCGGCGCGAAGCTCGTCATCGGCACGGACGCGCACCATACAGACCAGTTATGGATGATGAAATTCGGCGTAAGCGTCGCGCGAAGGGGATGGCTTGAAAAAAAAGATATATTGAACACATTCAGCCTGGAAAAATTGGGAAAGTGGCTTAAAAGCAAAAAGGTTAAATTCTAACCTAATCCGCCGACTTTAGTCGGCGGTGGGGCGTGGGGGTGAAAGCCCCACACAAGTAATGTCCACCAAATAGGTGATTATTGTGCTTACGGATCTTTTTTACCAAAAAAAGATTCTCCTTTATCTATTTTTGGTTAGGAGCTATGTTAACGGCATCACCCATTATATATAGCTCTATATCTGACGGGCACACCCTGTCATAATTACTATTGTGCGCAGAAACAGCGCGAATGGATGAATTGGCTATATTTTTTGTTAGTCTGAAGCTCTATTTTTGATTGTGAATAGTGCCGTTCTGTTGATAATAAAATCTTATCAATGGAACTTGGATTCCGATAAATTGGGACCCACACTCTTCACAATATGATTATTGATATCTATTCCTGAAAAGGTGTACAGTCTATTTTTTGCTTGATAGACGGCACGTTTTCATGGATGTTATGTTGTAGAGTAGAACACTGGCGCAAAACTTTCGTTCCGTTTCCAGCATCCCCTCATCAAACCGTGCTTGAAGTTTTCCCTCACACGGCTTTCCGATAACTTTCCCGAGTTTGCCAATTAGTGCGGTTTTTTATCGAGGAGTAATTTTAAGGAATTGCCTGATATTTCATCTTTAAGAGTAATTGCCCATTTGTCTTTTAATTCATCCACTACCTTTCTTATAG